>NZ_CP013341.1:2104976-2405687 GCF_001455205.1 Nitrosomonas ureae | reverse complement strand
CTACATTATATTTGGCAGAAGCGATTTTACCGGTGGTGATGCGGACTTCCAGGGTACACCTGGAGACGATAATTTCACTGGAACCAAAGTGGCGGAAAGCTTTAAGGGTGAAGCTGGCAACGATCGCTTGATCGGCCGTGGCGGTGCGGATTCGTTCGATGCTGGCGACGGTAACGATTACATCCGCATATTGGGCGATGACTTCCAGTTTGTTGATGGCGGTTCGGGTATCGATACGCTAGGACTGGCCGGCAGCGATTTTAATCTGGATCTCTCCAGCGTGATCGATAAAATTCACGGCATCGAGACCATCGCTTTATATGGTGTTGGCGACAACACGCTGGCTTTGACTGCTCAGGATGTAACCGATTTATCAGACAGTACGAATACTCTGAGGGTCAAAGGTAACGCCGGAGATAGCATGCTTGGACTCAACAGCGGTTGGACGGATGGTGGTGTTCACGGCAACTTCCATACCTATACGCAAGGTGAGGCAGTGCTGCTGGTCGGGGTGGATGTAGCGACGGATTTCCCGATAGGCTGACAAGCCATTTCAACAATGGTCGGATTGGTATTGGAAGCTGACCCATAATGGTATGAGCTGCTTGTATTTGAAGCGGCTTTTTTATTTTGCCGATTCAAATATGAAGTGCAACGCCTGATTTGAAGAATACCTGATTAGGTGTTTGGTATCCAAGCCGTTTTCTAGGTCGATTGTTCAATCTTTCCATTGCTGTATCCATTTCCTGTTGTGTAATAGTGGTGAAGTCCCTGTTTTTGGGGAAGTACTGCCGAATCAGTCCATTAGTATTCTCGTTCGTCCCTCGTTCTCATGAAGCGTAAGGGTGGGCGAAATAGAAGTCCGCATCCAGTTGTTTGCTGATCTCATCAAATCCGGCGAATTCCCGCCCGTAGTACATTCGGAGTAATGAAAGAGTCAGCGCTATACCTCAGAATATTTGATACCTATCAACAAACTGTGAGGACATCAATATGACTGACTCTACTCATATCAATCCGGATTCTATTCTCGTGGGTATCGATATTGCTAAACAAAACCATGATGCACTGATTTTATGGCCTTCAGGACATTAAAAAGTCATCAGAATCCCGAACACGTTAGAGGGCTATCAACAATCATTGAAAGCAACCCATGCGTTGCCAGCGGAAATTACAATTGGTTTTGAACCTACTGCCGATTACCACCGCAATGTTGCTTTCTGGTTTAAACATCAGGGAGCTCAGTGCATGTTAGCTTCTTCATTGTCTGTGGCACGGGCTCGAGAGATGCTATTCAAAACCTGGGATAAACACGATCGCAAAGATGCACGGTTAATTTTATATCTAATGCAACAAGGCATGGTTCGCCCGTTTTATGATCCATTGGTTGAAAGCACAATGGATATACAAGAACTATCAAATATCTATCATCAGATTTCCCTCAGCAGAACCCGGATACAACATAGCTTGCTCAATCATTATCTCACGTTGTATTTTCCTGAGATGGAGCGCTATCTGCACAGTACGCGTGCCGAGTGGTTTTGCAGGTTATTACTAAAGTTTCCCACTCCGACTTCTATCCTACGTTATAAAAAAGCGACTTTTGTAAAGCGAGCATGGGATATCGTTGGACGGAAGGTCTGCAAACAACGATTTCTTGAAGAAGTTTACGAGATCGCAGCTCATTCAATAGGTTTGCCCGTTGCTTTAAAAGGATTGGGTATCACGACTTTTAAGTTGCAATTGCCACGTTACCTTGAGCTTTCAATTCAGCGTAATGAACTAGAAAAAATGGCAGAGTCTATGCTATCTCAGCGGACTGATTATCAGCGATTACGCACGCTTCCCGGGGTTGGACCGATTATCTCGCTGATTAAACTGCTGTGTTAAGTCTTGTCGGGCCAATACAATGGACCCTTGTATACTATGGTGAGCACCCTTTAATTTAGGTACAAGCAGCGCTTGGTCGAGATTTATTGTTAGGCACGGTACAGGTGCCAGGGATATTTTTGAGGTAAATATCAGTTGACTCCGCAGGTAGTCCGTTGTCGGAAGTAATCGTATGCACCCGTCTTCGGTGTGGCTTGAGCAGGCGAGTGGTTGCTTTTATCACTGCCTCGGTGGTCTTCCGCTCCACCTTGCGAATCAGCGTGTATCCCGTCTTTCGCTCGACCAGGCTGACGATGGCCTGCCGGTGGTTCTTGCCGATGATGGTATCTGCCTCCCAGCCGCCGATACGACTTCTAGCATCGACAATAGCCGGACGTTGCTCAATGGATTGGCGGTTGGGGATGATGCCGCGCCGATCTGTCTTGCCATAACGCTTCCGGCGCTGCTTCTGACAGCGCAGATTCTTCCAAAGAATGCCGCCGTTTCGTTTGTCGGCATAAACCCTCTGGTACACCGTCTCAATGCTGATGCCCGCATAGTTGCTGATCTGGTCTGGGCTCCATTGCAGCATGAGTTTCTCTTGCGCAAACTGCCAGGTTACATCGTCTATCGCCCGCGCATTGATGGCTTTCCGCTCGATTGCTTTGTTATGCGCTTGTTTGGGGCGATAGCCACGCGCCCCGCAGTTACGGACCAACTCCCGGCTGATAGTTGATACGCTTCGGTCGATGACGGTGGCGATCTCGCTTTGTAAGACCTCTGCACAACCGCAAGAATTTTGCTGTAGCGACAGAGAAAATTTTCCAAGTGACACTTGTTGCACGTCACTTTAATAGAAAGTGAAGTTTTTTCCTTTTTTTAGGTGAATTTTTCCCCTTTTATGTAATATTTGGACGGATCGCTCCCCTTAATGGTTGGTCTACGAAGATTTTGTTGGCTGCTTTCTTTAGATTCATGCAGATACTTTTCAGTATGACTTGGGCGTTGACTTTCGTCGTACCGAAGTAGCTGGCGCGTCCCATTCTGAATAAGCGTTTGATTGTGCCGAAACACTGTTCGACAATATAGCGTTTTTTACTGATCAATTGATTCGCCAGCTTCTGGCGTGACGAGAGGGGTTTATTCTTGTACGCGCGATGCATGATTGCGCTCTTGATCTTTTGCTTTCTTAGAAATTGCCGATTGGCATTGCTGGCGGATCCCTTGTCGGCATACACCCGATTCGCCTCGATATGCGCACCATCGATAGCGGCTTCGAAATGCATCATTTCGCTCTGGTTGGCAGGGGCGGTGTGAACCCCGCGCACATAGCCGTCTTGTGCGTCCACCACCAGGTAACTGCGGTAGCCAAACTGCGACTTCCTGCCTTTCTTCAGCCAGGTCGCATCCGGATCCGCGCTTTGTTCTTCGATACAGTTGATTCCAGGTTGACTGCCATCTTCAAACTGAACAACCTTACCTTCTTCGGCATCCACCTCCAGTGTGATGGTCTTTTTAGGGCGTGCCGCTGACTCAATCAGCGTGGCATCAATGACCGCTCCTGTCGCACCCTTGATCATCAATCCGTGGGATTGAAGCTGTTCATTAATAGTGGCCAGCAGATCATCTAGCCGGTCGTTGGTTATTAGCCGGTTACGGAACCGGCACAAAGTGGTTTCGTCCGGTATCGCATCCGACAAGGACAGTCCGCAAAATTGCAGAAAATCAATGCGTACACACAGTGCTTGCTCCAACGCAGCGTCCGATAAACTATGCCACTGACCTAGCAGGATCGCTTTGAACATCAACAACCCATCAAACGGCTCTTGGCCTCCACCATGCGATAACTCGAGCTTGTATAAACCCGTAAGTTTCGGACGTAATTCCTCCCACTCAATTAGGGCATCAATCTTCACCAGAACATTTTCTCGCTTCAATCGCTCTGCTAATTCCAGTGTTCCAAAACTCATCTGCATCTTTTGCTCCAACTGTCTTTTAACCCCCTCTATTTTAGTTGGTTATTGCACTGCCAGGCAAGGTTGTGCAGGAATCTTTTTGTGAATGTCCCGCTTTCTTCAAGGCGTATATCTGGTATCGTTCTTCTCGGGTTAGGTGTGTGTAGTTCATCTTTGCAATTTCGACTGGCTGGTCAAAAAGGCTCAGATGCTACCGCATCCACCCCCCCTAACCTGCGTTATTCAAAATTGCACTTCAAACTTGAATCTGCCTTATACAAACGATGATGCACGTTCACGAAATTCACTTGAGATTCTAAGTATGGTCGCGGAAAGTCTGTGTGCGTTTCATCTGCCATTTTTTTCAGGGTTTGAATTGCATCAATAATTAGTTTACGTGCAGTTTCAAAATCTTCTTCATATACGCTGATATTGGGAAATTCAGTTACCCTACCCACATATAAAATTACATCATCAATTTCTTCTTTACGAATCGTGATGGAATATGATTCAGGATCAAAATTCATTTTAAGTACTCCTTAATCGCTTCTTCGTGTTGTTTCACAAATTTGTATAGCTTCTTTATATACGGACGTTTAACAGTTTCACCTTTGTTATGACCACAATTATAGTTAGGATACTCAATTAAAGATACGGCTGGGTGTCTTGCGATCTTATGGCCTGCACTGCCGCAGTTTTCAATTTGGAATCCTAGCTCGATCAGAAGATTTGTAAATTCGATGCACGTTGTGTTTACGCTGTTGGTTAGAGTTTCGAGTTTTTTAATAATTTTTCGAATTCTGGCATGCCTGATAATTTTATATGAGAAGGTTATGTAATTTCGGCACTTTGATTTTTACTTTTAAAAGCTTATAAATTTATTTCTTAAGTAATCGTATTTCAATTCAATGGTAGTTATAAATGATTTCTTAAAGGAGCAAAAGTCTTCTTTTACTTTAGAGAATAGCAAAAGCTGCTAAAAATATTTGTATAAAAATAAGAATTGTAAATAATCGGGAGTAGCAGCGATGAAATTTAATGCTTTTTATTTGTAATTCAGCAGCTCCGCTTTTACAACGTTTATCAATAGATGATCTAAGCTCTTGCACTATCTTTTTTTGATGCTCAATTATCATCTCGACTCTTGCTTGATATTTACGAATACATCCAAAACTTATATATTTCTCCACGGCAATAATATTCTCATCCAGAGCATCAAGCTTTATTAATGAATTAAACAAAACTTTATATCTAACTTCAAGATCATCATCATATTGAAGTATTGCAGAATTCGCGTTTTCAGCTATTTTTTTATATTGCTTATGGCAATCCAGGAGTAAAGATAAAAATAAATGTGAATCCGAAATAGTCAATCCACAATTTGGAAAATCATCCCATTTGTCGAAAGTTTCTTTCAATTGGCTTTTTATAAAAAAAACATCTACATCAATATCCTCATCATTTTGAACTTCACAATAGCTTTCACTAGAATCATTACAAATTTTTGCATCGTAAAAGTGGTCATTTCTATCAAATAATACAAAGTTTGACCTAGAATCAATAATATCTACATTTTGATCTTTTTGATCATCAAATGACTTAAAATATGGCGCGTCAGAATCACGGTAAAAATCAGCAACTGTAATTATTTCATCTAGATCTTTTTTAATATTCCATGTATTGAGAATAGAAATTGTAGCTAATCTGACATCGTTAAAAATGGTATTTAATATTTCTTTTATATGTTCTTTAATTACTTGATTTCTTCTATTAAGTATAAGAACTTTAAAATGCTTAGAAAAAGGATTGAAAGATTGAAAATAAAAATATGATTCAACATCGCGAAGATTTGTATTATGGATTCGTGACGTAGCCTCACTTGATAATAAAAAATATAAAGACAAATATGTGAATCCATTCGGCAATCGATCGAATGTAATATAACAAGATTTACATATTGTTTCGATCGATTCAATTATTGCAAGGTTTTGGAAAAATTTAGCATTTCCAAATGAAATCCATCCAAGTGAACGATGCCGACCTAAGTCAGTGTATTTAGTTGAAAAACTATCAGAATCTCTCTTCGGATCGTAGCTCCCTGCAGGAGTTTTTCTTTTCATCCACTTATGAATCAATTCCAGTTCTTGATGATCGATACGAATAACAACTCCAACCGCTTTCCAAGAAAAATCACCCTCCAAAAAACTTCCAGTTAAAATTAAATTATTATCATTTTCATGTTTTTTAAATTCATCGCTAGAATAATAACTTGCACGTTCAGTTAGCCAATTAGGGAAAAGCCACGGAATAGAATTTACCAATTTAAAAATAAATTCACTAACATGCGCTATAGCGGGTTTCATTAAGATATATTAGTCCAATCAAGTGAGGCCACTTCTAGTATCAGTTCTAATTCTAATGGCACGAATCATAATTAATTATTATTTTGGTAATTGTATCTTGTAATTTAAATTATTTTAAAGAATGAGTAAGTCAAGATAAATCTTTACATTTAGGATTAAACAGAATGCCTATTTTAGGGTGTATATCCTTCGTAATCGTCGGCAACCATTTATGAGATGCTTGGTATTGGAGAGGGAAGAAAAGGGTTCGTGGTTTGGCAAAACAAAAAACAGGAACATACCCGTTTACGCAAACTTGAGAACTCCTACATTTTGCCTTTGGCAAAGCCTCGGAGCCTCCTTTCAAGATTTGCTACTAGTCAGGGTTTAAAGGCTTTTTATTTTTTGATTAATTTTTATAGTTCGGATCATCCAGATCAACAAAAGAAAAATAATGTTGCTCCTCAGTTCCAGCTTTCACAAGCTTATTGTTTAAAGCTATTTCCCAACAGAAATTAAAATCGTTATGTACGGTACTTCTTTCCTTTTCTGGAATAGTTGAGTAAGGATAACAAGCGACAAATTGATCATTTAGTTTACTCCGGATTAAAATCGCAGCTTTCATAATTGCCCTTCCCAAAAAATAATTTAGTTTTAAATCTTATTAACTTAATAACGGTATTAATATCCCTCCTCTAAAGTTTATTTGTGGCAATCCACCCGTAATTAATAGCCGCATTACAAGTATCCGGAACAATATTCAATCGTTGCGCCTGATGGCCATAACAGATGCAATTCGATTTGCTGGAAACGCACGCGGCAACCTGCGACCAGTCGACCGCGTCAGATAGCATTGAAAGCGATTCTTTTGTACTTGGCAATGCAATGACAGGCTGAGTTACCGGAATAACGCTTCCTGGTGGCATATCGTCGCCCTGCTCCGATTTGTTGGTTTTTTCCTCTTCATTTGAGGCAATTTCTTGCATCGGATCGGCTAGACGGTCAGTAATGCGCCCATAAGTGATCATTGCCATTGCCGGAACTGCGAATAATAGGAATATTGCTGCATAAACCATTTTAGGAATTGCTCGTTTTGGTTTTTCTACATGCAGGCTGGCTGAGTAATACAATTCAAATGCTTTCTTTTCCAGTTTGTACGGCTTCTTGACTGCATTTTGACGATTGGTTTTGAGTTTCGGGTTAGCGCAGTATTCCGACCATTCATATTGTTTATTACCAGACCATTCCTGGCTCAGGTGAATATGCCTATCTGCGTTTTCCAGTACGAACGGATGCACGAACTTGGGCGATTGCGTGATCACCAGGAAATCAAGCCCGTGCTTTCTATGTTGGGAAAGATATTTGATGTATTCCGGAGGGTCTTTCAGATCGATGGCCGGCCACGGATAAGCGGCTTCATCCACAACAATGAGACTGCCTTCGGTTATGTTGTTAAGCTTTTGCTTTCCTTCCGGTTCAGTTTCATCTATCGGTGTGCGTTCTGCCCAGGTGTTAAGCTTGGCTATCGATAGCTTGATGTGCATCAGCTTTAAATCCGGAATGCCGCAAACATAGACGATTCGTTCATTTTCAACCGCCGGTTTAATGTGGCTCCATACGGCGTGATTGGTTTTTCCGCAGCCAGGCGTTGCCGTCAGTATGATGATCATTTTGGTATCACTCCCAGTTTAGGCAACAGTACGAAAGTCATGCGGAATGTGATTGCGCCCATGATGATGCCCAAGCCCTGGCCAAATCCGGCAAGGTTTAAGGTTTGCAAAGCAAAGTAAGGTATAGCGCTAAAGTATCCTTGCGCTTGCGAGAACAGCGCATCGAGCGCCACATTGATGGCGGTGAAGCTCAAAACGCCAATACCTAGACCCGACAAGGCGCGAACTGCCAGAAAGCCGATGCTCGATGTCAGGAAAGCGCAGAGCGGTATGATCAGTAAATTGAACATTATTTAACCTCCGTGCTGCGAACGCCGGAGACGATATACACACCGGCAATCGATGCGAGTAATAAAACGAGTGGATTGATCTTTTCTGCGGTATCGCAGACTGGCGCTGTTGGAATGACCAGATTCATCGGGTAATAGGAAATGTCGATAGGGATATCCGGCGGACAGGTTCCCTCCTCCCCCCAGCTATTGCCGGTTAATGTGGCTTGAACATTGTGTGTTTGCAGTTCTGCCGGTGGCACTTCATCGAACTTGATTTCAAAGTTCTGCTGCGGTTTGTCCGGTTGCGGCTGGCTGCTGTAGCGGGTGTTGGTGGTGGTGTTGATTTGGTTGTTGTTGATGTCGTACTTAATCGTCGTTTGTGTTTCCTTGATAATGACGCGCCCCGGATTGTCTGTGGTACCCGCGTCAACGGCCTCTATTTCCGTGGTGGTGTCTTCGCGCCCTGTTACATTGCCGCTTGAATCTCTGGTGGGTTTTGATTCGAGGCCGAGTCCTTTTTTCTGGTCTGGTGTCAGAGTTGGAGCTCCGGAGGGCACGCTTTCACCTTTGTTGATGAGTTCAGGGATGAAGCGGTCATCATTGAGCAAAGCTGCTTTGGAATCCCAATCCGATGTTGTGGCAGGTGCAGAGGTTGCAGCTGGCGGCGTATAAGTTTCCATGAATGTTGCAGGTATAGGAGAGGTATATGATCCGTCAGATTTAAATCTTAAACGATAATTTGCACCTACGAGCGTACCGCCTGTATATCTTGGCTCAGTGTCTCCATATTCGCAGTTCGATGGATTGGCGGAAAAACAGGCATTAGCGGCCTGAACCACAGACCTTAAATCTTTATCAGGATAACAAGGTATTTGACTTCCATTGCTGACACACCAGCCGACATGTGTTTCAATAGCATCGCCACCAGTTAACGAAGTAAATTTATTGAAAACCCCGTCAACATTGCAAATGTCTGTTAATTCACATACCAGGGAAACTGCGGTTAATGTCATGCCGACGGGTCCAACCCGCTTGGCTAAAGTTGCGACGGATGCGCCCACCCTGCCGACATCCACAGCAGCGGTTTTGACAATATCCATTGCTTGAATGCCTTTTGGTGTGTTGATCAGTGCTGTTGAGGTGGTTGATATGCCGCCGGGTGGACTTGAGAGCGTTACTCTTGCCGATTCGCCGAATGCTTTAGTATAGGCACCGTCAGCGCCTTTGATCCATCCGGCCAGGTCGATGGCGCCGACCGGTGCGGATTGCGAGAAAGCCGGAGAACAAAAAAATAAACTGAAAAAAATTGTTGTTAGTAAGCGGTGAAAATTAGCCATAGCGCACCCATGAAAGCGAGTAGATAGAAGAAGTCATAGAGCCAAATTTCCATTATTGAAATGCCTTGATGATTGCCCGAATGGAGAAGCCAGCAATCAGGATCAATGCCAGTTCCCACATGAAGCCGGTTTGGTTGGTGAGAGAGACTTCGCATGGTATGGCTTGCGGCGTGTAATTCCATGCTGTACCTGGAGTGCCGTTTGAAGCATTATAGGATTGCATGACTACATAACCACCTGAATCAGCAGTACAGGAAAGATAGATGGCACCCAATTGACCTGATCCTGATGCGTGGCAACTTTGAGCAAATGCGACATGGAAGTCATAGAGCGTGTCATGGCAAACCGTTTGGTATTTGTAGCCCATAATTTGAAGTCCGGAGGTGTTAAAGGGGGCGAAGCGCCCCCTTGTGAGTCAGATTAGAATGCGCTTCTAATCCAACGCCAGACTTTAATACCGATATGAACCAGTATCACGGCAGCGCCCACGGTTGCCACATCGGTGGCGGCTGATGTGATGGCGGTGGTAACGCCTTCCGGTACTGCTGCGAGTGCATTACCGGCGAAGGTGAGAGAGGCACTTCCAGCGACGATCAGGCCACCTTTGCCGAGATATTCGCCTTCAATCGCCTTTTGAGAAGCTTGATTGCAAGCTTTTGATAGTTTGCTCAATTTATGCATGAAAGTGTGACATTCACGCTTGATTCTTTGGGCTACTTTGGAACCGATAGTCATCACGACATCTTTTGTTTTGTTGCAGCTGGTTTTTAAAGCTTTCAACATAATGAATTACTCCTAAAGTTAAACGGTGCGGGATTGCACCCCATACGCGCCCTTTCGTTGCGCGTATAGGCTGGAATCACGCGGCAGGTTTGGCTTGTTGCAATGGCTTAATTGAGTTGATGATGTTCTTGGATACGTTGCCATTGGTGACGCGCACGAATTCAACTTCACACATCAGCGGAAATTCCAGATGCATTAACGCTTGCGCTTTACCGGCATCGCCCAGAGGATATTTTTGCGTAGCTGTTCCTTTCGCCCTTCCCGTTTGGAAATTCAGATGCTCTTCAACAAATGCCGCACCTGAATCGATTTGCTTGCCGTCGATGGTATCTTTAAAGAAGGTGATACCGGTTACTTTGACTTTTTCTAACATGACAACCCCTTACACCACCTGTTAACGCTTTGCCTGAACCGGCGGTTATTGAGTTCAGAGCGTAATAAAAAAACTTTATGCGTATTTCTTGATGTACCAATCAGGCGCGGTGAACGCAGCCAGTTCGATTGTTTTTACTTTGATTGGCATGGTTTGCACGTTGTTGGGGATGGAGATATCAATGCCGTAAGCAAGTAAAGCTTTTCTGTGGTTATAAAAAGCAGAACGTTTAAGATCAATCGGATAACCATATTTCCAGCTCACGTAAGTTGCTCGCAACCATGGCGGCAGATCATTGAAATTTTCGTATTTGACGTTTTCCAGTCGTTGTAATTGGGTTCTGTTCATATAAACCTCGATTAATAATGCATCAGTGATAGCCCCTAGATAGGCCAAGCCATTTTGTAGAAGAAAGCGTGATTTCAGAGTAAACTCTTCTCGTATTACGCCTAAGTGTTGGCAGAAGTCGATGACTTCATCGGTAACATGCTGGCCTGATTTTTTTAGAGCGGTGTTTTTTTAGTTCAGTGGTTTTGCAGTAGAGTTTGCCGTAAACGTATTTGGAACCTCGTCCATATTCAACGGTAGCGCCATTGACGGATAATGAGCCCTTTTGTCGGCCAATGTGGTGACCTGCCATATTGCGGAGTAATGCTTCGGAGTCGATCATGGAGCCGGTGACATAATTACAGGTTATGTCTATCCGGCTGACTCTGGCACCTGTCCACGTCCAGCCCGAATCAGCGAACTTATACAATTTGCCAGCGGTAAAAGGTGGCAATCCTAAACTTTTGAGCAGATCATTGATCCGCTCGATGCTGTCGGCAAAAGTGAAACCAAATAAATTATCTTGTCGCCCATAGCGGGATATATTGCCGGAGAATTCGACCTGATGACCATCGCAACGCACTTCCACCCGACTATCAAAACTACCTTCCAAACCTTGCCGAGTGTCCACGGCGTATTCAATCTCACCATCGGAATCTATTCTCAGCACTCTGCCCCCGTTAATAACTGGCAGCTTGCCGCCGTCATGCACTTGACGGATGGTCAGATAGTCGACAAACACAGGAATCAGATTCATCATTTTAGGAGGATTCCTTAGTGCAGGTTTTCGGAGATTGTCCGGATTTTTGAACTAACTTTACCTGTCCGATTTGTCGCTTTTGTCCATGTTCGTGGACTAACTTTACGTGTAACTGGAACGTAAAGTATTTTTTGGGAGTCCTGGCCGGTTATCGCCTCCTCCGAAGTCGTCGGCTCAAACCGTCCAGGTTCAGTAAATAAACAATAATCGCTATCCAGCATTAATGCTGTTGGATGGTACGAGCGCCACAAGTCGGAATATTCGGGAAGTGTTCCATTGTTGGTTACTTCTAGGATTGCGCGGAAATAGCTATTTTTAACGTTTCTCATGAATACCCCTGCTTGACTTAAGGAAAATTGAGAAGTAATATTTATCCAGACAATATTTAATCCGACAAATATTTATCTATACGGCACGTTATCGTACAAAATTTTGTCTTTCAACAGGACATTTATACTATGGATATGAAAAAATATATTGAGTTAGGCGAACAAAAGGCAGGCACTCAAGTTAAATTAGCTGAATACCTCGGTCAATATGATAGTGGGCTTAGAGCCGTTAAAGCAGGGAAAAAAGGATTACCGGACGCGGTTTGCATCAAACTAGCAGATTTTATCGAAGTTGATAGGCTAGAAGTAATTGCTGCAAGTAACCTAGTGACAGAAAAAGACGAGGAAAGAATAAAAATTTTCAAAAGTTGCTTTAATAGAGCAGCATCTATTGTGACCGCTGCTTTTATTTTTACGTTTAGTTCAATGACTTCAACCCCTACTCATGCTGGACAATTGCTCAGTGGACACGTAAACAATTTGTATTGTGTAAAATACTAAATTTAATATATATAATAATCAATTACTTACAAAATTGTCTTTTCGGTATTGTGAGAGCCTTCTCTCGGCGTTTAAATTTAGCGTGTTACTAAGCGATCTACAAAGCAAACGTAATTCTTCTTTATCAACGCCTAACTCAATCAGGCGTTTTTTTTCCTTAAATACATATCTATAAAATTTCCTTTTCTCTGATTTATTACGCATATAGCGGATTCTCCAATACAGATTATTAAGTTTTGTATAAGTTGACATAAAATTAAAGAGATAATCTGCAGCCTAGCGGCAGAAAGAAAAAAATATTAACCGTTTAGTTAAAATTGAAAAACAAGGAAACATAGGCAATATGATAGACTTTAGCCTTACATTGAAATGATAAATATGTCAGAAATCATAACATTAAAACTTATAGAATCAGGTTTTTGGCTACTTTTACTTAGTGTATGTCTTTTAATTTTCCACAAAGAAGTTAAGCGAGTGCTTCAATCATTAAGTAATTTCAAACTTCTTGGAGCAACTTTTGAGCTTCGTGATACAAAAGAATCCATAAAATCATACATATTACTTTCAGAAACATTAATCGATCTTTTATCGACGAATACTCCTGTGGAGTCATTAAAAGATTTAATGAGTATGAATCAAATCGAAAAATTAGGTAATTTTGCTCTACAGTATACTAAAGAAGTTTCAAACAATAATTGGAATGAGCAACTACTAAGAAATATCACGCATTTATTAATTAGATTTAGCAGAATTCAACAAGCAATTGATTTGTCTGATATTTTATTGGCTAATCGACCAGACTTTGTAGATGTACTCAATTTAAAAGCATTGGCATTAATGAATTCTCGTATACCAAGCAATATGAAGAATGCTGAAAATATTTTTGCCGATTTAGTAGAGCGCTTTCCAGAAAATTCAATTTTTCGCTTTAATTTAGGACTAGTAAAGATATCTTTAGAGAATTATGAGGATGGTTTAAAATTAATATTAAGAGCTATTGACAATGGTCATTGGTATGCAGATCAAAAGATGCTACTTGATCCACTGCTTTACAAGCTTAGAGAAAATAAGCCTAATGAATTCCGTGCATTATATGATTATTTGGAAGAGTGGAAAGTAAATAATAACCTACCCCGTAATTCGACAAATATAAGCCAATAATATTGTCACTGAAATTACCATAGTATTTTAAGTCATCAGGGTAACAGAAGATGAATTTGTATGGCACGGCAAAAAATGTTCCGTTAATAGACCCGTTTACGCAAACTTGAGAACCCCTACGTTTTGCCTTTGGCAAAACCTCGAGGCCCCCCTTTCAAGATTTGCTACTAGTCGGGGTTTAAAGGCGTTTTGTCATTCTTTCGGGTATATCGAATAGTAAACACTGAAAGCGTTTGGGCGAAATAAAATTATTACTTCTCAGAAATACAATAAATAAAATATAAGTTGGCAGAAGTAATTTATAAAAAATAAAATCAATAGCTTTCATATAGCGGAAAAAAGTAATTTACGTTAAAGCGTACTGCGGCAGTGATGCATTAGAATGCACGCATTCACCCGCCCTTTCCATTTTCGTTTTAAATTCCTCTATCATTTCCATAAGCTCAGCATTAAATTCATCTGGCTTAAGCGTGAGAATGGTCTGATGCGGAAAGCTCACATAAGAAATAATTCGGCACGGGAAAGGATAAATATGTGGAATGATGTCATTTTCTTTCGGATCATAGTAAATCCAGAGTGTTTCATCATCAGGAATTTCCGGATCAGTTTCAAAAGCAACGTAAGGAACATAGCCTGATGCGAGCATAATAATTTCGGATTGGCTTAGGTTCAAACTGTAAATGCCATATTCATAATTTACTGTTTTCATTTGTTTTCCTCTAAATCTTGTTAGTCACAATCCAACCATAATTAATGGCAGCATTGCAGGTATCCGGAACAATATTCAAGCGTTGCGCTTTATGACCGTAGCAAACGCAGTTAGCTTTGCTTGAAACACAAGCGGCAACTGTGACCAGTCAACATTTTCAGATAACATGGAAAGTGATTCTCTGATGGGTTGATTGGTGAGGGTTGCAGATACCGGCACGACTGCATCATTTTGTGTTTCGATTACTTCGGCTAATTTTTCAGTTTCTTTATTTTCTGCAATTCGGATCGGCTAACCGGTCAGTAATGCGCCCATAAGTGATCATGGCCATTGCCGGAGCTGCGAATAATAGGAAAATTGCCGCATAAACCATTTTGGGAATCGCGCGTTTCGGTTTTTCTACATGCAGGCTGGCTGAGTAATACAATTCGAACGCTTTCTTTTCCAGTTTGTACGGCTTCTTGACTGCATTGGCCCGGTTGGTTTTCAGTTTCGGGTTCGCAGTATTCCGACCATTCATATTGCTTATTACCTGACCATTCCTGGCTCAGGTGAATATGCCTATCTGCGTTTTCCAGTACGAACGGATGCACGAACTTGGGCGATTGCGTGATTACCAGGAAATCAAGCCCGTGCTTTCTATGCTGGGAAAGATACTTGATGTACTCTGGAGGATCTTTCAGATCGATGGCCGGCCACGGATAAGCGGCTTCATCCACTACAATGAGACTGCCTTCGGTTATATTGTTGAGCTTTTGCTTACCTTCGGGATCAATGGGGTCTATGGGTGTGCGTTCCGCCCAGGTGTTAAGCTTGGCAATTAATAATTTGATGTGCATCAGCTTTAAATCCGGAATGCCGCAAACGTAAACTATTCGTTCATTTTCCACCGCCGGTTTAATGTGGCTCCATACGGCGTGATTAGTTTTTCCGCAGCCAGGCGTTGCCGTCAGTATGATGACCATTTCGGTATCACTCCCAGTTTAGGCAGCAGTACGAAGGTCATGCGAAATGTAATTGCGCCCATGATGATGCCCAAGCCCTGCCCGAATCCTGCCAGGTTTAAGGTTTGCAAAGCAAAGTAAGGTATAGCGCTGAAGTATCCTTGCGCTTGCGAGTGTAGCTGGTGGTGCTGCTGATTTGATTGTTGTGTATGTCGTACTTAATCGTCGTTTGTGTTTCCTTGATAAGGACGCGCCCCGGATTATCGGTGGTACCCGCGTCAACGGCTTCTATTTCCGTGGTTGGGTCTTCGCGCCCTCGCTTGAATCTCTGGTGGGTTTTGATTCGAAGCCAAGCCCTTTCTTTTGATCGAGTGTCGGCGTTGATACTCCGGAAGGCACACTTTCACCTTTATTGATGAGTTCAGGAACAAAGCGATCATCATTGAGCTGTGATGCTTTGGAATCCCAGTTTTCTGCTGTCACCGGTACTATTGGCTGAGGTGAGAAGTTACTTCTCAATTTTTTCTGAGTTTGCCCTCTCCCATATCCGCGCCTGTGGTTTTGTTTAGAAGGCGTACTTCTGCATTTATCTGCGATCACTGATTATTGAATAGGAAACGCCGCCAGTGTCGAAAGAAGTGCCCCATACTTGATTTGCACAACCCCTGTAGATCAACATCAAAAGCTCAAGCGAGTGGCGCAGTTCATAATTGCCAACCCTGCCACCGACTAGACTTTCTACTTGATCTGCTTCTGATGTGCAAAACATCCATTGCCCGGCATCATTGCAGATAGACAATAATTCACAAATCAATGAAACAGCAGTACGTTTGCCGCCGCGTGCATCAATCACCGTCTTGAGATTTCTGGCGCTATCGTAAGTGGAGTCAATGGTGCCGCGATCGGCAGATATTTCCTGCATGACGTCGCCAAAACCATTGGTAGTGTATCCCGGTATCGATATCGCGCGGATCGGATGCTTGAGTAATTTGATCCAGCACATCCAGCGTTTAACCGGCTATGCCACTGGCCGCATCGGTGATTTGCTTCAGACGGTTGCGTACATCAAATTGATAAACGGTGGTATGCAGCAACGGATCGGTGATTTGTTTCAGGTTACCTTGCGCATCATATTCCCGTTGCTGGGTTTTCGTCACATTATTAAGCGGATCAAACCGTTGCTCGTGGGTACGATTGCCCATATTGTCCAGCATATACTGCACGCGGTTACCGAGATTATCAGCAATACCGGTCAATCGGTGTGCGGCATCGTAGGTGTAATTTAGGAAGCTGCTATCCGGAGAAATGATTTTTTAAGCTGCCCGGGGTTGTCATATTGGTAGCTGTGATCTCCGTGCCAACCGTGCTTGACAGTTGCCGTTGGCGCTTGTCGTAAGCCAGTTTTGCACTGGTTGATACCGCGGTTCTTAAGCTCTGTTAACAAAAACGCAGATGTCTTGAGTTGGAAAGCGCACAGACAGTGGTTGACACTCACTATATATTTTAATTTTAATTATCTGAGGTAAGTAGTATGAAAAATTTAAAATTAATTACTGGTATGCTTTTAATAAGCATATTCTTTGTTCCTGCAGTAGTTTCTGCGGAAAATTCGAGTGTTGGCGAGTTTGTTAAAGATTCGGCTATTACTACTCAAATAAAATCTAAAATACTTGTCGCAAAGGATATTGATTCTTTACATATTAAAGTTGACACAGATAACAACGGAATTGTTGTACTTACTGGGGCGGTGAAATCAAAAGCCGAAGAAGAAAAAGTGCACAATATTGCGCATTCAGTTGAAGGTGTCAAGAAAGTTATAAATAAATTAATAATTGATCCTAATCTATTCAACTAAGTTGATTAGATGAATTGTTGTTGATTCATCTACAATCTAATAAGCCCGTTCGGCAAAAAGGGTATTTTCAGATTAAAAGTAAATTGAGTCAGGAATCGTAGAGCATGCCGCTTTTAGCGGCATGCTCTAAGCGCCGGTCGGCGGCGCAACCGTTGGGCTTGATGCGGGTTAATGAAGCGTTGCTAAAGGCTGACGTTGTGGGAACAGGCACGTGATCTGCTCTTCATGAATTTTAAACGTGCGCATAACCACATTTACTTTGGCTTTAATGAAGTGCTCAAAATTTAAATTTCTATTGAATTTAATAACAAATCGAGTAAAAAAATCCAGAACGATTTCATCCTCAATACCATGATAGGGATTAAGTATCTTATTACAAAGCAGGTGATTCCTTGATGTCAGATATGGTGTTAACCGCTTGAATTGATAAAAATCATGGGACTCATAATAACAATACAAAAGCAAAGTACAAAAATTGTTCTCCAGAGCGGCAAGGCGTAAATTTTGAAAAAACGCTGCTGCCTGGAGTTGGAATGGATTTTCCTGAATTTTTATAGCCGCTTCAAAATCAAATTCAGGCGTATACAAATTTGCCAAACGTTGCAGATGATTAAACATGGAATAACAAACCATACCAACAAGTTCATCAGTTCGTTCAACGGATTCAGAATTTATCAATTTCATTTCTATTTATCCTTAAAGCTTGTTAGTAACAATTCAACAACAATTAATAGCATCTATTCAGGTAGCTGGAACAACATTCAAGCGTTGCGCTTTGTGGCCGTAGCAAACGCAGTTTGCTTTGCTTAAACACAGGTTGCTACTTGTGACCATTTAACATTTTCAAATCGCATCGAAATACGATTTCCTGATGGCTTCATGAATGATGGTTACAGATACCGGCACGACTGCATCTTTGCTTACTTCGGCTGAATTTTGACTTCCTTTATTGCCTGCAATTTGCTGGCGAAAAAGGCGACGACATGAACCGCACAAAAAGTGACATGGTCAAGTATGAGGTAATGGAATGGACGCCCACTACCCTAAACGGCATCGAAGTGCCAAAGTAGTAGTGCAATAAAGCCCACTAAATAAGAGAGGAGCGTCCGACATGAAGATTACAACGATAGGCATTGATTTGGCAAAAGAAGTATTTCAGATTCATGGCGTGGATATGTATGGTAAGGCGTTGCTGCGCAAGCAGTTGCGCCGTAGCGAGATGTCAAAGTTTTTTGCCAATCTGGAGCCTTGCCTGATTGGGATGGAAGCCTGCGGTAGTTCACACCATTGGGCGAGAAAGCTGTGCGAATTTGGGCACACCGTCAAGCTCATGTCACCCCAATTTGTCAAACCCTACGTCAAGACCAACAAGCATGATATGGCAGATGCGGAAGCGATCTGCGAAGCGGTAAGCCGACCCAACATGCGTTTTGTATCGATCAAGAATATTGAGCAACAAGCCATTTTGTCAGTGCATCGTGCCAGGCAAGGTTTCGTCAAAGCCAGAACCGCACAGGCAAATCAGATACGCGGCCTGCTTTCTGAATTTGGTATTGTTATCCCACAAGGGATCCGTTCGATTATCAATCGGGTGCCGGATATTCTGGAAGATGCTGGAAACGATTTACCAGGATCAATGCGTCATTTACTGAAACAGTTGAATGATCATCTCAAACAACTAAGTCGACAAATAGAAGAGTTGGAATTGCAGATCAAGCTGTGGCACAAGGAGAACGAAGCCAGTCAAAGATTGGAAGCTATTCCCGGTATTGGCCCGATTACGGCGAGCGCCATTGTTGCAACAGTTGGAAATGCCACAGAGTTCAAGAACGGCAAGCAACTTTCGGCATGGTTTGGATTGGTGCCAAAACAGTGCTCCAGTGGTGGCAAGCAGATATTACTCGGCATCAGTAAACGTGGCGACACTTATCTGCGCACTTTGCTGATTCACGGAGCAAGAGCAGTCATCCGTTTTGCTGAAAATAAGGAAGAACCAGAAAGCTGGTTGCGTAAACTGATAGCTCGACGCAACAAGAATATCGCTGCTGTTGCACTAGCGAATAAAAATGCTCGTATTATCTGGGCGTTGCTCGCCCAAGGCACAACATTCCACCATAATCGCGCTACGACATCAGTTGCTGCCGAGCATGATTATGGTGTTGCATAGAAATTTATTGATAGCACTGCAGCAGATTTAAGGAGAAAAATTTCAACCGATTGCACGGGCAATCATGACAATGATGGCGAAACTGGTCAGACCGTGAGTAGCTAAACCTAAACAGCACACAGTGCATAGAGCACGCTGAGGTGATAAGGCGCTACTCAGCAAATTCCATCAGGGGCAGGGGCAATGCGCCTCATACAAAGTCCGGATGTATGGCAGCAATCTTTACCTGCTCAAAATCATTGACTGAAAGCTTGACAGAAAGTGGGCGTCCATGTATGTGCTGTCAAAAATGGAGTCCATCGGTTTAAGCAACAAGCAAATTTGCATAGTATTGCTGCGTAAATTGTGCTGGTGAAAAATAATCCAGCTTTTTCTGTTTTCTCTGCCGGTTATAGAATATTTCTATATATTCGGTCAGTAGTGTCCGGCAATTTACCCAAGATGATTGTATAACAGATTGATCTGTAGAATGAAATGGTATGTTTGGGGGTGTCACCGATTTGAAAGTGAATTTTTTGCGAAACTGGAGATTTCCCTACGTGGCTTCTTATCATGCATTCAGGCAAATTGGTATTCGCACAACTCATGGATTACTTGCCCCTTCACACATTCCGCCGCTGTGTACAGCGTTACCCTTCCAAATATCCCACCAAGACTCTTTCGCATCTCGATCAATTTCTTTGCATGGCTTTCGCGCAGCTGACTTACCGCGAGAGTCTGCGCAACATCGAAACCTGTCTGCGCGCTCACCAAGCTAAGCTTTATCACTTGGGCATACGAGGCAACATCGCCAAGAGTACGTTGGCCGATGCCAACGAGCAGCGCGATTGTCGCATCTACATGGATTTCGCGATGAGCTTGATCCAGATCGCCAGAAAGCTTTACTCCAGCGATAGCTTAGCGGTGGAGTTGGAACAGACAGTCTATGCACTCGATACCACGACCATCGATCTGTGTTTGAGCGTCTTTCCATGGGCGCGCTTTCGTCAGACCAAAGCTGCCGTCAAGATGCATACACTGCTTGATCTACGCGGCAACATTCCAACGTTCATCCATATCAGCGACGGCAAGATGCACGAAGTCAATGTGCTCGATTTCCTGATCCCCGAAGCTGGCAGCTTTTACATCATGGATCGGGGCTTTACCGACTTTGCTCGCTGGTTCACTATGCATCAAGCACAAGCATTTTTTGTAACGCGCGCTAAATCCAGTCTCCTTTTTCGCCGTGTCTACTCTCACTCAGTGGACAAATCCACGGGACTGCGATGCGATCAGACCATTGCATTGACCGCTACGAAGGCCAGCAAGGATTACCCGCAGCACCTACGACGTATTAAGTTCTATGATGCCGAACACGACAAGCATCTGGTATTTCTAACCAACAACTTCGATTTACCTGCACTGACCATCGCTCAGCTTTATCGTTGTCGCTGGCAGATCGAACTATTCTTCAAGTGGATCAAACAACATCTTCGTATCAAGCAATTCTACGGAACCACTGAAAACGCAGTCAAGACACAGATATGGATTGCCATCTCGGTTTATGTCTTGGTTGCCATCGTAAAAAAGCGACTCAATACCGAGACTTCACTTTACACAATCCTACAAATCCTGAGCCTAACTCTTTTCGAGAAAACTAACCTAGATCAATTACTTAAAAATACTGAGATGCAAATGATCACTCACCATAACAACAACCAACTGAATCTATTCAACTAAATTGCCGGACACTACTGATATTCGGTAATCTCCTGGATGGCTTGTTGCCGTGTTTTGAATCTTCTATGATGCACCAGCTCGGTTTTAAGTATCCCCCAGAAGCTTTCCATCGGTGCATTATCATAGCAATCACCCTTACGACTCATGGAAGCAATCATGCCAAATTGTTGCAATACATTCTGGTAATCATGTGCACAGTATTGGCTGCCGCGGATGCCCTTCTAAATGTCAAGCTGCAATTTGTGCGCTATTGATTAAATTATTTCTCTTTCTCAAAGTGTAATATACCTCTCTTGCGATATAACGTTTAAGGCAACGAAGTGCTTCAAGTTTAGTGTGACCCTGAGTTAAACGCTTTTCAACATACTCTTTAGTTCTGGCGTCTATCCGCAATCGTCCTATAGCAATAATATGCAGCGCGCTGTTAGCCGCTCTATCACCCCCACGATTTAACCTGTGCCTATTGACCTTGCCTGATGAGGCAGGAATTGGATTGACACCACACAACGCCGCAAAGCTAGCTTCAGACTTTAAGCGTTCCGGATTGTCTCCTATGGTAATGAGTAGCTGTGCCGCAGATTCATATCCAATGGCTTTGCCTGTAATCAGTTCGGGGGCTAATTCATCAACAATGACGGAAATCATCACATCCAAATCTGCAATTTCGTCATGTAACTCCAAATATCGTCGTGCAAGCGATTTCAATGCAATTTTGTATGCAGTTGATATATCGCGATACCCATTTAGATCCGAGGAATGACACATATGATGGTCGATCTGAGTGAGGGTCAGGAAACTTGGCAACTCCTACGGTACCAGAGCTCCAATAATTGCTCACTCAATGGTTGAGTCAAATCATTATTGAAATCTGGTGCAAGTATTCTTACTATCGCTATGGTGAATCACTTTGCCCGGTTTACGAGTGATTAACGCCATGTTCAACGCACTGATCACCAGGCTTGCTGTCATGGTTTCACCGAAAGACCAGCCCACTACCTTACGGCTGAATACATCGATGACCACGGCCAGGTACAGGAACCCTGCCCAGGTAGGAATGTAAGTCATGTCCGCAACCCATAGTTGGTTGATGCTAGTTGCCTTGAAATGGCGTTGCACTAAATCCGGTGCAGGGCGGTCACGCTTATTCCGATGAGTCGTGATCACAAAGCCTCGCCTGCGACTCACCCCTTTAATTCCAGCTTCACGCATCAATCTGCCTACGCGCTTATGATTGACCCTGACTCCACGATCGGCTAATTCAACGGTAATGCGGGGGCGGCCATACGTACAATCGCTGGTACGGTATATGGCCATGATCTGCTCGATCAATCGACAGTTGGTAATGGCCCGTCGGCTGGGTGTGCGTTTTGCCCAGTCATAGTAACCGCTGTGCGATACACCGAGTGTCTCGCATAGAACACGAGCCGGAAATTGGGCCCGGTTTGCCTTGATGAGTTGGTACACCTTCCCAGTCAATCTTTGTTGTTTGCAAACCAGGCCGTAGCCATTGCCAATATGTCGCGCTCTATCTCCACACGCTTGAGCTTCTTACGCAATTCCAGCAGCTCCTGCCGTTCGTTGGCACTCAAGGAAGCAACACTCGATGTTACAGCCAAAGCAATTGCCTGGTTTGATCTAATTGGTACACCTGCTGCCCGGCACCAGGTTTGTATCGACGTGTAGTGGCAGCCAAATTCCTTGGATAATTGCTTGGGGCATTTGCCTAATGCTACCAATTCCACCATCTGTTGGCGTAACTCAGGTGGGTAAGCAGGTTTGTAGTTTTGCGTCATATTTCTTCTCCTTTAAACAGAACATAATGTGTCCGTTCAATGGGGGCAACTCCAACTCCAGAAGGTATCAATACGAATATCTATTACCGCTGGTCGAAGGGATTTCTGGAAGCTGGGAAGAAGCGATTGGCTGGAGATATTGTTCGTGAAGCAACCTCGGATGAAGTCCGGAACCTGCGTACTGAGGCACTGTATGTCGTCAAACAACATGAGTGCAGTACGTCGGTCTTTCTTGGGGCGATGTACGTCAGCCTCCAATGCCAACAACAGTTTGGGCTCAAATGGCGTTAATTTGCCAGGAATCTTCAGCCTATAGTACTTGACCGCACTGTCGCCGGATGCCCTTAACCATTTCTTGATCGTACTCCGTGACAAACTTGTGCGGCGTTGAATCTCGCTTATCGTTAGATGTTCACGATAAAACATCCGTCGTATCTTTGCATACATAACCATGGTAATCACCTCTTCTTAACCTCTGCTTAAGAAATAAGCAGAATACGTGGATTACCTGGTCAATTTTCGACCGGCGTCAACACTTTGGGGTCTCTTGGCTTGCTCGTCGATTCTTCAACCTGAAAGCGCCCGCTGGCGTATCCTTCCAATCCTTCTGCTTGAGTTATCTATAATCCGAGCAATTTGAACTATTCTAAAAGTGCGGTAACACACCGACTTTATATTCCTTTAGAGAGATCATGATTATTCCTTCTTTCAATTGGAATAAAATCATGTCTCAACACAAAAACACAAACTCAAGTAAATCAGAAGCTGATGATATTATTAAGCTATTAAAAGCTGATCATGCTAAGGTTAAGGATTTATTTGATGAATTCGAAGAATTAAAAGATAAAAGTAATAACACTAGTAAAAAAGAAAAAATTGTTAAGCAGATTTGCGAAGAATTGACTTTACATGCCTTAGCTGAAGAATCAATTGTTTATCCCACTGCACGAGAAACAATCGATGACGATGATTTAATGGACGAGGCAGATGTGGAGCATGCTGGCGCAAAAGAACTTATTTCCCAGCTTCAATCGATGAGTGCTGAAGATAGTCATTATGATGCAAAGGTAACTGTATTGCGTGAGTATATTGAGCACCATGTTAAAGAAGAGGAAAAAAACATGTTTCCTAAGCTTACAAAATCTGAAATTGATAGATCTGAAATGGCAAAAGAAGTCATTCACTTTAAAGAAGATCATAAAGATTCAAGAAATAAGGCTTCTTCTAAAAAAACGTAAATCCAGAATCTCATCCGAAATCCATTGCTGACCGATCTAGCGCAAATCAGAATAGGAAAACAAACTCAAGCCTTGGCAGACAGATTTTCTTATTCTGAATAAAGTATTCCAATACTATTGGAAGGCAGTTGTTACTCATCCCAATTCAGAAACATAATTTACTCAGTCTTTCTTGGCCGTTCATGCAAAATTTCCTCTTCGTGCATTATCATTGTTCGATTGCGAGCTGAGTATAAATTGCTGCTAATAGATCGTGGAATCTTTTTTTGGTTGAGAAGGAGTTACATTATGAAAATTCATCAAATCTACTATATAAATAAAATTTGAAGAGACTGCTTATGCAAAGAAAAATACAAATTTTAGAAAAAGAAACACACAACTGCATAGCGCAGTATTTAATTAATTTAAGAGATAGCTCTACAAAACAAGATTATTTCGCAAAAGCGTGGGCCAATGCAGTTAGTGAAGGGTTAGTCGAAACCACAAACGAAACAGATTATGAAATGAAGTTTGTTTTTAGATAGTCCAGAGAATAATTAAATTTTCCCCTCTACCCCCTGGGGCTGATTTTATCACTTTCATATACATATTGTGGGATGCCGTACAGATAGTTTTTTTCTTTATCTTCATAATTCCGTTTCATTCAATTACTAAACGGAGATGAATATGAGCTATATAGATAAAGATGAATTAGGTATGTATAAAAATACAAATTCTGGTGGGCCAGGGCCCCAATTGATGGGAGCTAACACCCTGCTCGGCAATGATGTTTATAATTTGCAGGACGAAGACTTGGGTGATATCAAAGAGATCATGCTGGATATGAATACGGGGGAAGTAAGTTACGCAGTACTTTCATTCGGCGGTTTTCTAGGAATGGGAGATAAACTTTTTGCCGTACCATGGAGTGCATTAAAATTGGACACCGCCAATAAACGCTTTACACTGGACGCTAATAAAGAAAAGCTAGAATCTGCTCCCGGATTCGATAAAGATCATTGGCCTAATATGGCTGATTCTTCGTGGCAACATACTGTAAATTCTTATTATGGCGCTGATAAGAGATAATAAAACGATCTCGCTTCTAAATCAGAGCATGACAAGGAATATATAGCCCGCTTCGGCGGGTTTTTTATTGCCTTATTCTTATTGTGTGAGAAGACGCGCCGATCCCCCTTCGACAACATTCAACGAGAATAAAGTTTCTAATTAGAGGATATCTGGCTAGGCACTTGTATATTTCGAATCATTTTCTTGCTCAAATTAATCCAGAATCTTCGATACCGCCTGCGCCTCCACCATTCGTGCTCCCTGAACAGCCTCTGAAAGTTCCACCAAAACAAGATCCCCTCGATACTCCACCGCCGCTTACTGAATCTGAGATTACTCATCCTCGGACTAAGACATGAAATTTAGTTCTTTATGTGACAGGCCGCACAGAAAGTGTCATTAATAAAATTTATTCTTAACTTTCATTTCATCATGCAAGGAGTTAAAAATGAATAAATTTACTGCTGGTTCTAATGACAAGAAAAAAGATTCAGAGAAAAGCAAAGCCCCACCTCATAAAAAGTGACTTCTTAAAGGGCTCTTCATTTTGAAGGGTTCTACTGTTTATGGTCGCACCAAGACAGATTTAATTAATTATAAACACGAGTAAGGTATTTCATTTTTCATAAGGAGAATTGATGATGAATAATGACAACAAGCTATTTTGGTTCGTTCTAATTTTTGGGGTATTCATTTTTCCAAGCACTGATGTATTGTCAGAGTCAGATACTGATCGCAAAGAAACTTACGAACCTCAAAATGTTCGGAAATTTGAATCTGGCAGAACTAATCAACTAAAGGAAGATGCGGATTTAAGAGGTAGAACCGAAGAAAACAAGGGAAATTTTGACAAGAATGTACCACGGGGGGATGGAATTGTGCATCCGCCGGCAAAAAATTCTGAATCACCCTTACACAATCCTGATGTACCCTCCGAAGCAGGTTATTAATTACTTATCATTTGATTAGTAATTAGAACGAAATTGCAGAGGCAGATATTTTTCAAGTGAATTTTGAATTTATTTAGAACAAAGGAATCATCTCATGATTAATTTATTAGCTAATGGTTTAATACGTGCGCTTTTATTTATTAGCGTATCTGCCTTTGCCGTGGAAGAATCTCAGATTCAGAAAAATGTTGATGATTCGCTAAAACCAAAACCCGCGCAGGATATTCATCCCATTAAAAAAGATAGCGTTACTAATCAACAAAATTACGATAAGAACGATGCCGGAGTAGAAATTCAAGAGGACATTGACCCTGAAAAGATCGATCCTACAGAATCAAAATAACTATGACAAACCGGCTCCACCTGGTTTTTTTTCCAATCCCTCGATCGTTTGCCTATAGATTGGAAACAGCGCAGATTCTCTACCATTCTATTTATTAATGTAAGGATAGTTATTTATGACACAGTCCACTCCTCCAATATTAAAAAAGAAGTATAAATTCGAAAATTTGCAATTTTCCGACAATGATTATGATGAATTACAGGAGCATCCTGACGACGAGGAATCGCCAGCAGGCATCTCAACGATAGATTTAACACCAGAAGAAGCGCTCCAAAAAAAGATTGTTCCGGATGATGAGAGTCACATTAAAAATAATCCCGTGGAATAATTGCTACCGGAAATTCCGTCCGCTATTTTTTATTAGATGAGTTACGTTACGCCCATACACAGCTATAAAAATTTTCCAATATTCATTTCTTAAACTGCGTGGAGATTTTTTATAATTAATAAAATCAGAATTACTGATAAATTATCACAGCAAATAATTGCGGAATATCCAATTGAACGGGTTGAAAATGATTTAAAGGAAGATTTTTTCGCAGAAGCTTGGGATCATGCAGTTGATAACGGGTTAGTAGATGAATCCAATCGATCAAATTATTCTATGAAATTTGTTGATGATAATACCTCTCAATATGACAGGTAATTATTCATTGTTCTAACTTCCCCCTTCAGCGGTTTATATTTTCTAATGTTGGTTTTCGCACAGACCTTCCCATTGAAATTTTGCATAGTGACAATCTTTGCTTTTCAGGAGAGCTCAAATGCGTTATGTCAATGATTTAACCATCATTTTCTTGGTTTTTGCTTTATTTATGTTTCCAGGAACTCATGTTTTAGCACAATCCTATGACAGTAAAGATCGTTTATATGAGAAGCAGAAATGCGAAAAACTAGAATCCGGTCATTATCATGAAAGAATAGATGGCGGAGATCCATGCGAGACAGATTCTATAGATAAGAAAGATTCAAATGCCAGTAGTCCACCAGAAAAGATAAACAAAGACTCTGGAAGAAATAATTCAACACCCCGCCCTCCATCAGGCACGGAACATTAAGGAGTAAGATTATGAAAAAAATACTGACATTAATCCAAATGATCATTCACCTTGTGTGGAACCACCATCACCTAACAGAATATCACCGGAAGATCTTTCCTATGAAAATCTAATACGTGAAGGTGCCCCACCTGGAAAAAATGTACCCGACGGGATTTTATGATGTTAATTTCGAGATATTTGTAAGCAGAATATCAATTTATGGAAGTGTTTGTATGTTAAAAAAAGTACAGATTATTGAAAAATCTTCAGGAGAAGTAAAAGCTCAATTCTCCCTGAGCCTGGCAGATGATATGTTAAATAAAGAAGACTACATTACAGATGCTTGGAATAAGGCTAAAGCTAACGGTGTTGTGAATGATGATAATCAAGACAATTATAAGATTGAGTTTATAGAAGAAACATCAAATGAATAAATATATTTGTGACTACACGTGACAAACGAAGGCTACCGGATGGGATATAGCAAGAGCAAGCCTTTTGAATCCATCTTATAAAAATAAAAAATAAACTAAAAATCAAATGAGTATGACCTCATCAAGTAAAAGCGGACAACCCACTTAAGCGACTTTTTTCAATATTTCTGTTTCCGCTACATATTGATTGGGGCTTTTGTACCCCCGGTATGAATACAACCACCTATTTTCAGAAGCCGTCGCTATTGGCACGCACTATGCTAAAACTTCAGCATCCTTCCTTACCGCTATTCAAATCCGAGGTATCGCTCTCTAGGTGAATGTCTTGTGACGACGCTATCTACGGTAGCTTAAAAAATTTATCGTGAATGCGGCGTGTGGCACGCCAGACCAACCACACGACAACAGGAATCATCAATCCGGTCAGCAACTCGGGTTGTATTGGCAAGCCGGCCGCTTTGCCTGCCTTCGCCAAATACAACAACAGACTGATGACGTAATACGAAATCGCTGCAATCGATAAGCCTTCCACTGTACTTTGTAAGCGCAATTGTAATTCCTGGCCACGGGTAAGTTTTTCCAATAACTGTTGATTCTGGGTTTCCGTCTGGATATCAACGCGCGTGCGCAGCAAAGCACTGGCTCGTGATACGCGTGCGGAAAGATAGCTCATACGTTGTGCCGTCGCATCCACTGTCGCTATCGCTGGAGAAAGCCGTCGTTGCATAAATTCCCCAATGGTTGGAGTACCTGGTATGGCTTTTTCTCTAAGTTCGCTAATACGTTGTATCACCAGTTTGTTATAAGCTTGTGTCGCCGCAAAACGATAGCCATGTTCAACCGTGGCACGCTCAATGCGTGCAGCCAGAAAGATCAGCGTATCGAGAAGCTCCTGGTCAGAGCTGGCCTTATTCTCGAGTTGCGCTGTAATATCCGATAATTGCTGTTCAGCAGTGGTTAACTCGGGAATAAGGCGCTTAGCGAACGGTAATCCTTTTAGCGCCATTAATCGGTAAGTTTCAATTTCAAGCAGACGCTGCGCAACACGTCCGGCGCGTGTCTCGGATGCATCAGCCGACATAATCACCAGCATGCGCTCAAAACCACTTGGACGCAGCCTGAAATCCGTCACTGCAAGCGAGTATCCTTCTCTGCCCATCAGCGACGCTACCACGCGATTACCGCCAAACCAGTTACGCGCTTGCTCAAGCGTTTTGTCCGCTTGACTTAGTTCATCCTCCATCATCGCCAATTTGATAGCCGCAAAGGTTTTTCCAGGAATTCCGGCCAGCCATCCTTGCGGTAACGCAATATAAGCCAGTAGTTCAGGATCTATCGCACCAAGTTGGACATTTTCAGGCAAGTGTTGTAATAACGCATAGCGTGTAAACTCCGTATGACGCTCCCACCTTAAAACATAATCTTGCAGGTACAATTGTAAAAAATTATTTTGCAATTGCTCCGGCATTAGAGCCTGTTGCCCGGGGAGGCGGCGCAAATGTTCACATTCCTGTTCGCGTGTAATACCCGCATTGATTACAACCACATAGATCACCAAGGCGGGTAACTGGATGCGCTGACTGGGACGGGCATGCACCTCATTGTGCAGCAGTATGCGTTGCGCATCGTTATCAGGCAGCAAATTGGATGAAGGTGTATTAATTTCTGAGTCCATACCCGCGAAAACAATGAATTTTATTGGAAAACCTGAATGTATCAAGGATCCTGTACAAGGTCAAAAATACTCAGAAATGTCACCTCATAGTCTACAATGGTCAATTGATTATCATTGAAAATGTTAGCAACAATCTCCAAGAATTTTCGCACTTCGATTAACAAATTTATATGACGAAAACTAATCTCAATACGCCTATAGCTCCATCACATCTGCAACAGCGAAGTCTTGAAACTGTATGGCATCCGTGCACGCAAATGAAACAACATGAAGCCTATCCGCTCATTCCAGTGACCAGCGGAAAAGGCGTATGGCTTCATGATGCGGATGGCAATTGCTATTTGGACGCAATCAGCTCTTGGTGGGTCAATCTCTTTGGTCATAGCAATGCTTATATCAATGCCGCGATTCGTGATCAGCTCGAGAAAATAGAACATGTCATGCTGGCAGGCTTTACCCATGAGCCGGTTGTAGCGCTATCGGAACGGTTGAGAAACATGGCGCCGGGCACACTCGGGCATTGTTTCTACGCCAGCGACGGCGCTTCAGCAATTGAAATCGCATTGAAAATGAGCTTTCACTACTGGCTTTTGTGCGGGCAGCCGCAGAAAAATCGTTTTATCAGTTTGCAAAACGATTATCATGGTGAAACCTTGGGCGCACTATCAGTCACCGATGTCGCCATTTTCAAGCAAACCTATGCGCCATTGCTGCGGCAGTGCACACACGTTCCAACCCCCGACTGGCGCTACGCAGAACCTGGCGAATCTGCGCATGATTACGCTATTCGCGCTGCCGCCGCTCTCGAGCAGCATGTCGCGGAAAACTACGAACAGATCGCCGCGCTCATTCTTGAACCGCTGGTTCAAGGCGCAACCGGCATGGGCATGTATCATCCGATTTATTTGCAGCGCGCGCGGGAAATATGCCATCAGTACCAGATACATATGATTGCTGACGAAATTGCGGTCGGTTTTGGTCGAACGGGCACTCTGTTTGCTTGCAACCAGGCTGATATCGCTCCGGACTTCCTATGCTTATCGAAGGGCCTGAGCGGCGGTTATCTGCCGCTCTCGGTCGTCATGACCACCGATACAATTTATCAAGCTTTTTACGATGACAAAATAGCCCATGCATTTCTACATTCGCATTCGCATAGCGGCAATGCATTAGCCTGTCGCGCAGCTTTAGCCACGCTGGATATTTTTGAACAGAATCAAATCATTGATGCCAATAAAATCAAGGCAGCGTATCTCAATAAAATTGCAACCGCACTTGCAGCTCATCCCAAAGTCATCAACTTCCGCAATTGCGGCATGATTTGGGCTTTTGAAGTTGAAACAGAAGAGGCGGATTTTGCTGCAACGTGTTTCCAAGCCGGGTTGAAACAACAATTATTATTGCGTCCATTGGGGAGAACCATTTATTTCATGCCGCCTTACATCATCAATGAACAGGAAATGGACTTACTGGTTAATGGCACGCTGCAAATATTGGATACACTCTAATCCACCGATGAAATATATATCATGCAACTGACTTTCTTAGGCGCAGCCGGAGAAGTCACCGGCTCCAGTTACCTCATTGAAACAGGAACAGTAAAATTTCTGGTCGATTGCGGTATGTTTCAAGGCGGACGGGAAGCGGACAGAAAGAACCGTACCGCTTTTAAATTTGATCCTAAAACAATTGACTTCGTATTATTGACTCACGCTCATATCGATCATTCCGGATTATTGCCGCGGTTAAGCGCCTGGGGCTTCCGAGGGCCGGTATACTGCACTACGGCGACCGCCGATTTACTCCATGTCATGCTCAAGGATAGCGCCTATATTCAGGAGAAAGAAATCGAATGGCGCAATAAATCCCGTCGCCGTAGTCGATTTCCACAAGATCTCGCCCCGCTTTATACAGTGACGCAAGCGGAAGCTCTGCTGAAGCAATTACATCGTATTGATTACGATATCGAAATTACCCCTCATCCCACAATACGATGTTGCTTTCGCGATGCCGGACATATTCTTGGCTCTTCCATCATCGAGGTTTGGATAAAACAATCCGCAGGACAGAAGAAAATTGTATTTTCCGGCGATCTCGGACAACCCGGACATCCGGTCGTGCGGGATCCTGCAATTATTCGGCAAACCGATGTTCTGTTGATTGAATCCACCTACGGCAACCGGCTGCATCGCAATATGCGCGATACACTGGATGAACTGGTGCATGCAATTAACGATACCCTGATTCAAAAAGGTGGCAACGTCATCATTCCGGCATTCACGGTGGGACGCACTCAGGACATTCTGTTTCTGTTGGTTGATCTCCATCGGCAAGGCAGGCTTGGAGACATGGAAATTTATGTGGATTCACCGATGGCTCGGGCAGCCACTGAAATCACGCTGCAGCACCTTTCCCTGCTCGATCAGGAATCCGCCAATGCATTGCAATGGATAAACGATAGCGCACGAAAGCCCCGGATACATTTTGTGCAAGACACTGAGGAATCGATGCAACTCAATGACATAAAACGCGGCATCATCATCATTTCAGCCAGTGGCATGTGTGATGCCGGGCGTATCAAACACCACCTCAAATACAATCTGGGACGACCTGAATGCAGCATTCTGATTACTGGCTTTCAAGCTGCGCGAACCTTGGGCAGGCGACTCGTGGATGGCGCCAGACAAGTTAATATTTTGGGTCAGGAAGTTCGAGTCAGGGCAACCATTCATACCATCGGCGGTCTCTCAGCGCATGCCGATCAAGCTGATTTACTCGCTTGGCTTGGACACTTCCAGAAAATGTCCGAAAAGATTTATGTCGTGCATGGCGAGATCAGCAACTCCACTGCCCTGGTAAATGCAATACAACAAAAACTTAATTGGACGGCCAGTATTCCAGAGTATTTGTCGGTAGCTACTCTTTAGATATGGGCGTTATCGGCGCTGTAAATTTTCTGATTGTGTCACAGTAAAATTCTACTATTTGTCTGAAAAACTATTAATTTGGGCGAAAAAATTCATCTCAAACCTAAACTAACAGACACCTAAAAAACGGATAACTGTTTGATCAAGTCGGAATTAGTATAAATAATTCAAGCATAGATCACCTTGTGAGATTTAACTTGGCAATACCAGCTTAGATGTATGCCTCTCCTTTTTGTTTGGTTGTGATATCAATAACATCATCAATTGTAGAGATGAAGATTTTGCCATCACCTAAATTGCCCGTATGAGATGCTTCTGTAATTGCTGATACTACTTTGTCTACTTTAGAATCCTCAACAACAATAAAAAACGTCAAAACATCATTGTATCGTTCAATGTAACGACCCAGCCCTGGCTGGACGTCTCTAGGCCCTTTCCCACGACCCTTTCCAGGGGTTACGGTCAGCCCACCAATTCCTAATCTTTGCAAAGCATCTAAAATGTTTTTTTCTCTGGATGCAAGAACAACTGCCTCTATTTTTTTCATATATTTCCTTGTGAAGATAGTTTAAAAATATACTTCTGAAATACTCCAAATCTATATGCCTCAAATATTACAAACAAAATATACCAAGCTAGGACAAACAACTCAAACAATTTATACCAATTACTTTACAAATTCTTAGATTGTCGGAAGGTAATGAAAGAAGTTAAATTACCTGCGAATAAGCCGGAGGCTTACATTAATTAATACTCTTCGATCCCGACCAATACATACCCGAAGCGCAACTAGCTATCAAAGAAGGCGACGATGGAATCAATATACCAATATCTTTTTCTCAACATCAATCCTCTCAACCCTTTAATCGCCGTTTGGCATGATACTTCTCCACCCATTTCATCAGCCATTGCGGCACATGCTGACGCTTCCATTCCCCCGCCGCATATTTATTGGCTTCCGACCAAGTTGGATAGGTGTGGATGGTGCCCAGAATTTTGTTTAAACCCAAACCGTGCTTCATCGCCAAGACAAATTCCGCCAGTAAATCGCTGGCGTGAACGCCAACGATACAGACGCCGAGAATGCGATCCCTGTCCGGTACGGTCAGCACTTTGACAAAGCCATGCGCGGCTTCATCAGCGATTGCGCGATCCAGGTCCTGCAGATTAAAACGCGTCACTTCGTAAGCGATACCGCGCTGTTTCGCTTCATTCTCCGATAATCCAACACGCGCGACTTCAGGATCGGTAAAAGTTGTCCATGGAATCACCGAATAATCGGCCTTGAGCCGCTTGAAGGCACCAAATAATGCATTAACCGATGCATACCACGCTTGATGAGCAGCCGTATGGGTAAATTGATACGGCCCGGCAACATCACCGCACGCATAAATATTCGGGTAGAGGGTTTGCAGCCAGGCATTGGTTTCAATGGTGTGCTGAAAAGATACCGGAACACCAAGCTCTTCCAGTCCGAAGCCCTCGGTGCGTGCTGTTCGCCCGACGGCACATAGCAGCGCATCAAACGGCAATTCCATTTCCTCGCCATCTGAACTACGCACCACTAAATACTGGGCATCACCCTCTTTTTCGCAGCGTAGTGTTTCAGCGTGCGTCAGTATCTTCACGCCATCAGCTTGCAATGCGGTTTCTATCAACGCTACCGCATCGGTATCTTCACGCGGCAACAAATCGCTGCGGACAATCTGCGTTACACGGCAATCCAAACGCGCAAAAGTTTGCGCCAGTTCGCAGCCAATCGGTCCGCCACCCAATACGATCAAACGTTGCGGTCGCTGCGTCAGTGACCAGATAGTGTCGGAAGTGTAATAGCGTGCCGCTTCCAATCCGGGAATTTGCGGCACAATCGGGCGTGCACCGGTCGCAATGACGATGGCACGCGTGGTCAGTGTTTTCCCATTGACCTCCACCGACCACGGTGAAACGATGGTTGCTTTGCCTTGCAATACCTCAACGCCCAGGCGCGTGTAGCGTTCAATTGAATCATGCGGTTCAACGGTCCTGACCACACGCTGAACACGCGCCATCACATCGGCAAAGTCATAATCCACATCGACCTGTTGAATTCCCAATGACCTGGCATTCTTTGTTTGCTGCAAAAAAGTCGCGGTACGAATCAAAGCCTTCGATGGAACGCAGCCATAATTCAAGCAATCGCCTCCCATCTTGTGGCTTTCGATCAACGTTACTTTGGCGCGCGTAGCGGCGGCCATATATGCGCTCATCAATCCGGCGGCACCAGCGCCGATCACAATTAAATTTCTGTCAAAATGTGCGGGTTTGGACCAGCGCGCATACAGCCGCCGGGTTTTAACCCGCTCGACGGTCCAACGAGCCAGCCAGGGGAACAACGCCAGTACAGTAAATGAAATAATCAGTACTGGCGACATCACATCCGACATCTGCGTGATTGCCGCCAGCTGCGTGCCCGCGTTAACATACACGGCTGTTCCAGCAAACATTCCAACCAGGCTGACCCAGAAATAAGTTATGCTGGGCAGCGTGGTCAACCCCATCAATAAATTGATTAAAAAAAATGGAAAAATAGGCGCCAAGCGCAACGACAATAAATAGAATGCGCCATCCCGTTCCAGACCTTTATTGATTGTTTCCAGATGCCCGCCGAAACGGCGCTGCACGGTATCGCGCAATACATAACGTGCCATCCAGAACGCCAGCGTGGCACCAATCGTAGCCGAGACCAATACCACCGGCACCCCGATCCATATTCCGAACACGGCGCCGCCAGCCAATGTCATTATTGTTGCGCCGGGAAATGATAATGCAGCCAGCATAATATAGATTGCCGAGAAAATGCTGATCACCAGAAACGGTTCTGCTTGATAGATCTGTTGTAATTCTTCATGCCGATCCTTGAGCATTTCCAGGGTAAAAAAACGCTCCAAGCCAAAACCAAAAAATAACATTATCACCACACCAAGCAGAGCCAGTATCCACCAGCGATGTTTCATATTTCTCCTTTTTTCTGATACGGAGTTATTCCAATTTCTTATGAATTTATCCTCTTGCGCCATTGATATACGCAGCTGTCAGTTCATGGCTGGGCGATTCAAAGATATGCCGGCAGCGGCCAAATTCGATCAGCTGTCCGGCATGCCCGCTGATCCAGAAAAAAGCCGCATAATTAGCGATCCGCCTAGCCTGGGCCAGATTGTGCGTAACGATGACAATGGTATAACGACCGCGCAGACGACAAATCAGATCTTCCACGACGCCGGACGCAATCGGATCGAGCGCGCTACAGGGCTCGTCCATCAATAAGATTTGCGGCTTCAACGCCAAGGCGCGTGCAATACAAAGTCGTTGCTGCTGCCCGCCGGACAAGCTGAGCGCGGAGGCATCCAGTCGATCATGAACTTCATCCCATAAACCCACATCGCGTAGCACCTGCTCAATGATTGCCGCTACTTCCGTTTTTTGAGTGATACCATGTTCATTGAGTGGCAAAGAAAGGTTGCGGCGAATGGAAAGTGGAAAAGGCGTGGGTTTCTGGAACACCATACCAACTTGGCGGCGCAATGTCTGCGTATGCGTATCAGGATGATGTATATCCTGATTATTTACTAGAATCTTTCCTGCGATACTGCAGCCCGGGATCAGATCAGTGAGGCGGTTGATGGCTGAAAGAAAACTGGTTTTCCCGCAGCCGGATGGCCCGATCAATGCAGTAATACAACCTTGATAAATATCCAGCGTCACCTTCTCCAGGGCAGCCTTGCCGTTATACAACAAAGACAGATCTTTGACCTGAATCGCTGGTTGCGGATCACAACACGCTGGTCCTGCCTCAAGCGGCCCCAGGGTAAAAGTATTTGATTTATCAGTCCATTGATTGCAATTCATGTCATGATCTTCCTGCGATGCAGACCATGGGCAAATTTCATGGCCAAAACGTTAATGCATAATAACAAACTGACCAACACCAGCGCTGAGGCATAAGCCGGCGTGTCACCGCCAGGCACATTCATGGACAAATCGAAAATATGCAATGCTAGTGCACGTCCTGAATCCAGCAACGAATCCGGCATGCGTTCGGAATAACCGCTGGTAAACAGCAAAGCTGCCGTTTCCGCCAAGGCACGCCCTATTCCCAATAGGAGTCCGGCAGCCAGAACCGGTGCCGCAACTGGAAGTATCAAATGAACCAGTGCTGCCGTGCGTGTCAGGCCCAAAGCAGAGGCTGACATGCGGTAAGCACACGGTACAGCGCGCAGCCCGGCTTCCGCAGTACTCGCCAGAATCGGCAATAACATGCAGGCTAGCGTCAAACCACCGGATAAAATCGAAAATCCCAGTCCCAGATAAATACTGAAAAAAGCATTGCCAAATAATCCGAAAACAATCGAAGGCACTCCTGCCAATACATGCAAACTAAATCGCACGGTCTTGCCGAAAACGCTATCAATCGCCACAAATTCCACCAGCAGGATCGCAGTTGTCCATGCAACCGGCACCGCCGTCAGCACTGCCACCAACAGGATTAATAGCGTGGAAACCAGTATAGATGCGATGCCTCCTGCACGTCCGGTATCGCGCGGGGATTCCATCAGGAATTCCCAGGAAAGATGCGCCACGCCACCCCGCACCAAATCAGTCAATATCCATATAAAAACCGCGCTGACCAAGACAACTGACGCATAAATCAGAAACTGCACCGCACGATCGCGTAAAATTTGCTGCGTATGAATATTTGTCATTTTATGCATGACGTTGCTTCTCCAGCAACTCGACCAAACCCGACAGCGCCATGATCAGCAACATCAAGAGCAACCCCGACACAAACAGAACAGCACGATGGTCACCCATGGCATAGGCGGTTTCCAACGCAATGTTAGCTGCCAGTGTGCGCACCGGATCAAACAATGTTTCCGGATATTGCACCACGTTACCCGCCACCATTAACACTGCCATGGTTTCGCCGAGTGCGCGCGCCGCAGCCAGAATGATTCCGGTGGTAATTCCGGTTTTTGCCGCAGGCAATGCAACACCTTTGATCATCCCCCAACGTGACAACCCCAACGCAGCGGCATTACGCAGCAATTCATCCGGTACAGCCGCCAACGCGGTATAAGACGTCAACGTTACCGTTGGCAGAATCATCATAGTCAGCACCAGTATTCCAGCCAACAGACTTGCACCGGGCGGGTTCCACTGGTTGATCAGCGGTACCAGAGTCGTCAACCCCCAGAACCCAAAAACCACCGAAGGGATGCCGGACAACAACTCTATCAAGCGTTTATAAGCCGTTGCCAGATGCAATGGCGCGTAAAATACAATAAATAATGCGGATGCCAAACTCAACGGAATAGCCAGCAGCAACGCACCAGAACTTGTCCATACCGTGCCTGACAGCATGGGCATTAAATTATAGGTATTCTCCAATGGGTGCCAGGACACATCGTTGATAAAACGGGTGATGGGTAGACTTGATAAAACCGGCCAGGATTCGTGCAGCAGAAAAATCAGAATGAGCAGCACAACCAATGCTGCCAGCATTGCGCCCACACGCAGAATACCGATCAGCAGTTTGTCAGTCAGTATTAGCCGGAACAAAATATTGCGCCCTGACGAGATCTTGCACTTGCGGTGAAGAGGCAAATTCAATGAATTGGCGTGCCAGGCCTTGCGGTTCTCCGGATGTAATCAAATTCAACGGACGCGCTAATGGGAAAATACCTAGCCGGACATTCTCCACCGAAGCCTCCACGCCATCCAAGAACAATAACCGTATCCGCGCACCGCGCCGTGCTTCAAATTCAGCCGCACCGATAGATACGTAACCGATGGCTTGCGGATTGCCAAGCACCGTTTTGATGCCCTGCGCATTATCACCGATGATGACATGCGGTTTGATTTCACTGTTTCTGAGTTGCAAATAGCCCAAAAACAGTTCCAGGGTAGATCGTCCTTCGGCTTTATTAACCACAGTGATACGGGTATTCGTGCCGCCCACGCCACTCCAGCGAGTAATCCTGCCGGAATAAATATCCGCAATCTGTTCCCGGCTAAGGGCTCTGACCGGATTATCAGCATGCACGATGATGCCGACGCCATCCTGCGCGATCACAAACGCATGCAGGTCCGCCTCATCCGGCTTCAGCGCACGCGACACCATGCCGATTGCGACTATTCCTTTCCGTACATCATGAATGCCGCGTGAAGAGCCGCCTGTTTGCACATCGATACGCACGCCTGGATGCTGCGATTCAAACCGCCGCGCGATTTCACCGACCAAAGGCGCCAGGGTACTTGAGCCGGTTAAAACCAAGCGTTGAGAAGCAGATTTTGATTGCGCCTGTAGCTGTGATGCGCAACCAATCGCAATAGCAAAAAACAACAGATTGGCTAATAGAAATCGTAAACTTCGTGACATTCTCATTTTCTCACCCGGCCATCGGCTGCTTACTTCTTATGACGCACTGAATTGCTATGCTATTCGGTTTACGTTCATAATATTTTGCGCAGAGTAATTTCGTATTAAAATCGATCTAAAAAAGTGGCCATGAAAGCCTTGCTATTTGTAACATTGATTTCTTTCTCGTTTACGGTTTCAGCATACAGCTTAATAGTAATTTCATGCCCAATAATCAATTGAACAGATAAATTCAACACAATGAACATGCTATGGATCGTCAAAAAATTAGAAATCCAGAAAGACCCAGAGATTCAACAAATCCAAGAGCATATGATCATTACGGAGGCTCAGATCATGGATAAGAACGTAAAAATATTCTTAATCAAACTGTTTGGCACGTTTGCCGTTCTTATCTTGATTATTATCCTTGGCAAGGAACTTAAATCATCTAAGGGTCTGAACGAATTATCTTATTATGACCCAATGTATTTGCAAAGTCTGGCTAAGGCGAATGAATCGCATGAAAAAGCAGAATCTCCGATTCAACTCATAATAATGTATAGACTGGGTTAGGCGCTAGCCAAACCCAGAATACACTTTAACAAAACTTCACAGCAGCGAATACACCACAGCGGCAACCAATCCGCCGATAATACCACCCACTACCGGCACATAAGCATAACCCCAGTCGCTATCGCGTTTGTTGGTCATCGGGAGGATCGCATGCATGATGCGCGGACCCAGATCACGTGCCGGATTGACTGCAAAACCGGTTGGTCCGCCCAGCGAAAGGCCGATACCAAACAGTAGCAAAGCAACCGGCAATGCATCCAACGCACCCAGGCTTGCATGCGGTGAGACTATCATCATGACGCCAAACACTAGCATGAAGGTACCAACCGCTTCAGTGATGATGTTATTGAATGGGCTTCTGATCGCCGGCCCGGTGCAAAATGCCGCCAACTGCATATCGGGGTCGGTCGTCGCGTCAAAATGCTGACGGTAGGTAATCCATACTATCAAAGCACCCAGCATGGCGCCCAGCATTTGTCCCGCCGCATACATGGGTATGTCATTCCAAGCAAATTTGCCTGCCGCAGCGAGACCGATACTGACCGCAGGATTTAAATGCGCCCCACTGGAAGCAGCTACGGCATAGACCGCGACAAAAAGCGCAATTCCCCAACCGGCTGCAATAGTTAGCCACCCGGCATTATTTCCTTTGGATTTATTCAGCACGACATTAGCAACTACGCCGTTACCCAACAACACTAAAATAAAAGTACCGATTAATTCGCCAAAAAAAGGAGTCATAGTTATCACCTCACCATTGAGTTGAACTTCGGAGAACCTTCGCGGAAATGAGAAAGATTAATGGATGGATTCTGCTTTATAAAAACTTTCTGTCCATTCCGGAATGGTGAATTGATTATCACACAAAATGTACGAGTGAGATATTCCGGCTGAATTGATCTTATTAGCCCGAATTAATGTTCCAATGTTCGTGGTAGTGCATTACGGTTATGGTACGGTAAGCCATGACGATCAGCGAAGATGCACTGCATTCGCGCGAAAGCACCGACAATAGCGTACTGTTTAAAGAAAGTGCGCCGGAATGCAGCGCACTTTGATTGCTGTCACATTGAATCGTAACAATTAACAATAATTGCTGACCTTCAATCCTCTACCGATTTGAACCCTGAGATACGAAAGTACCCTCGTCATTGATCCAGGATTCGCCGGTCACCGTATTGTAGATCGAAGCCGCATCAGTGGCGAAGCAATCAGCCACAACCACATTAGTGGATGTAGTATTAAGATTCATCGTAACCGGAGGGGTAACAGTGATTCCTGGTATGCCTTGGAACCCACTGCTCTGCGCTGTAATATCAAAACACACATCGGAATTAATGATCAAATTGGCTGTATCGGCTGGAACATGCACAGTGCAATGTTTGCTGTTGGAGAATCCGTCCGCAAAAGATTGAATTGGGTTGGGAATACCAGGAATATCTATCGAAATTCCGTTAATTCTTGACGATGAGTTGGTCGTCGAAGTCGTCAACACGGAAATTCCTGTTTCGGTCGGCTGCGAAGGTGTTGAGCAAAAATTATTATTGTTAGGTAATGCCACACAAGCCCCCCCCGTACTGATGTTGACGACATTGCCGCTTTGCGTATAAGTCAACCCAGCGGGTGCACCCGAGGTATCACATCCCGGAATACTGGTGTTTCCGCCGCTATCGATGATTTGCGCAATTAATTCCGGCACGCCCGCGACTCGGGTCGGCGTAGATCCATAAGGCCCGCCTAATACGTAAGCGCTATTATCTCCCCTGTTCACCCCTGCATAAATGCCGGTCTCCGGATAAAACCGATATATCCATGGATCTATGTTTTGTGTCACTTGGTGACTTGGGAAAAGATCCCGATAGGTATTTTCAGCCCAATTCAGCAGCGTCTCGGTATCGCTGTTGATGTCAGCCGATGCAAAATGCGCACCGCCCATCAGCGTAACCGTGCAAGTGGATAGAATAAATTTCTTGATTGACTGTTTCATAAATAATCCCCCTAAGTGTCAGTATGACTTGAAAAGCATATCACAACTCAGATTGACTCTGAGTGCAGCTTAAAGGTATTTTAATAGAATCTGTAGCGCTTCCTTATCTCATGCAAGAAAGGATATGATTCGGAGGTAAAGAAAAATAATAATCCAAAATAAAAAACCCGCCACTTGACGGGGTTTTATGATAGTTAAATTTTTCGGTTATACATTTCGCTTTTTCTGGCACGCGACTAAACTGAGCAGCCCTAATCCGGCCAACAGCATCGCATACGTTTCCGGTTCCGGAATTGCGGCCGTAAGCGTATCGAATGCTACGCCGCCAAAGATTGCGACATCGCCCTTGGTTGAATTTGGATTGTGCAGGCCGAGTTGCACCACTCTTAAAGAATGCGCCAAAGAATCCAATCCAGTCACCATCAGAATTCTATTACCGGTTTGAAACATATCGTAGGTACCCACATCGATGCCATCGACAAAGAACTGTGCAAAGCCATCGTTATGATCTCCTGCCATCACAAAACCGATACTAGTGCTGCTCACTGAGAATGTCGTGGTTGCCTCGCTCGTTCCGGGTATTCCCGCAGCTGAATTATCAAACAACCATAATTCACGTATACCCAGCCCTCCCCTGGGACCATCACCCGAAGCTTCCCATTCAATTCCACCCTGTCCGGCGTTTTTATATTCAAGCACCGTTTTTCCATTGATATGCAATGGATTGCCGCTCTTTTCCGCTGTTTCTAGCGGTATCCAGTCGATCGTTAAGGCTGACACATGCGAACTGATCAACAGCAGTGTAATTCCCAGTATTCGTATCATGCTTCAATTCCCCATCACAGATTTTGAGCCAATTAATATCAAGCGGTTATAATTGCTACATTATCAGCGCGTACAGATAGGCTTAATTCTTAGAATAAAGGGGTGATTCTTCCTCAAATACGGGAATTATCAGTAAGAGGATAAGATAATGAGAACCTCAAAGGTGCAATTGCAGCCTACGCAACAATGCTTATTTTACGATCCGGAATATTAACAATAGCCGACCACGGCTAACCCTGTGCCTTGGTAAAGATAAAGGATTATTTTCTGCGTTTTTCCACTGCAGTGGCAAGCTGATGAAGTACTTGCTCGGTCGTATCAAAACCTATGCAGCCATCCGTAATACTCTGCCCATAAACCAATTCCTCGCGTTTTTTCCCGTCAGCTTTTTGGTAACCTTCAACCAAATGACTTTCGATCATCACACCGCAGATGGCACGGGTTCCATTGGCAATCTGCCCGGCCACATTAGAAGCTACCTCTGTCTGACGGCGGAAATCTTTGTGACTGTTCGCGTGACTGAAATCAATCATCAATTGTTGTGGCAGCTTGGCTTTTTTTAACGCTTCAACTGCAGAAGCGAGGCTATCGGCATCATAGTTCGGCTTACTTCCGCCGCGCAAAATGATATGACAATCCTCATTGCCTTTGGTAGCAAAAATAGCGGTGTGCCCTTCTTTGGTAACCGAAAGAAAATGATGCGGACGCGAAGCTGCGCTGATCGCATCAATCGCAATATTTAAATTGCCGTATGTGCCATTTTTAAAGCCTATCGGACACGATACGCCGGAAGCCAATTCGCGATGACCCTGGCTTTCGGTGGTGCGTGCACCGATGGCCCCCCAGCTGATGAGATCCGATAAGTATTGCGGGCTAATCAGATCAAGATACTCGGTTGCAGAGGGCATGCCAATGGTGTTTAAATCCAGCAACAAACGACGCGCCATTCTGAGTCCTTTATTGATGTGAAAACTATTATCCAAATCAGGATCATTGATTAACCCTTTCCAACCGATGGTTGTGCGCGGTTTTTCGAAATACACACGCATCACGATATGCAACTGTTGCTTAAGCACCTCGCGCAAATGCTTCAAACGTGCTGCATACTCCAACGCTGCATCGACATCGTGAATGGAACAGGGTCCAACCACGACCAGCAATCGATCGTCTTCACCGTGCAAAATCTGATGAGTCGCTTGCCGCGCTGCGTAAACGGTTTCAGTTGCGATTTCCGTCATGGGATATTCGCGATGGAGATCTACTGGCGGAGTAAGCTCGTGAACACCGATAATGCGCAAATCATCGGTTTGGTATTTCATAGAAAAATCCTTTTTGAGTGATCTATACAAGTATTGAAAAGCAAAGATTCATGTTGTTACAAACAGCGCAACGCAAGAAAATAGCGCGTATTTTAACCTAAGCATGCACTATTTTATTTAAAGGATTTCAAGATATTTCAACTCGCTCGAAATAACACTTGTTAAGCACTTTCTTAGGTAAAAGCTTTTCTCCAGCAAATTCATCACAGATCATTAAAGTATGTCATGCTTGTTAGCATCGTTAAGATCCAAAGGTTGCTTGTCAAAAATGTCCTGCTTAGACGTAATCGTGTTACGCTTTTTATTTGTAACAGACTTGACAGGCCACTGAATAAGTTAGTGGCCTAGTTTGTATTGCATCATAAACTCCAACACTGAAAATTCCTGAAAAATGAACCTGAATATTCATCCCATCATCCTCTCCGGAGGTAGCGGCACCCGATTGTGGCCATTGTCCCGGGCCAATTATCCCAAACAGTTGCTCCCGCTTGTGGGTAAAGAAACCATGTTACAAGTCACCCTTGGTCGGGCTGCAGGATTGGAGAATGTGCAAGCGCCGATATTGGTGTGTAATTCCGAGCATCGATTTCTGATCCAGGAGCAATGTGAAGCAATCAATATTAAACCGGAAGCAATTTATCTCGAATCAATCGGACGCAACACTGCGCCGGCTATTGCACTTGCGGCTTTTCATTTGACCCAAATCGACGAAAATGCCCTGATGCTCATTCTCCCTGCCGATCATGTCATCGATGATCAGGATGCGTTTGCGCAAGCTGTAGAAACAGCGAAGATCGCCGCTCAGGAAGAATATCTGGTGACTTTCGGCATCACCCCCTCTTCGCCGGAGACCGGCTACGGTTATATTAAAACCGGTGATGCGATTAAATTTAAAGCACCACCCGTGCTCACCGCTTACCGCATTCAATCCTTTTTTGAGAAACCCAACCTGGAAACCGCAACCGCTTATCTACAGGAAGGGGGTTATATGTGGAATAGCGGGATGTTTGTTTTCACAGCCAAGAATTATTTGCAAGAACTGCAACGGCATCAACCGCACATTTTCACTGCCGTTCATCAAGCCTGGCTGGAAAGAACCACGGATCTTGGTTTTATTTTGCCGGATAAAGATGCATTTACTGCTTCCCCATCGGATTCGATTGACTACGCGATCATGCAGGTAACCAGTCGTGCCGCTGTGGTACCCGCACAGTTCGGCTGGAACGATGTCGGATCCTGGGATTCTCTGTGGAAAATTGCACCCAAGAATAGCGATGGCAATTTTATCAGCGGCGATACCCTGGTACTGAATACTCAAAAAAGTTATATTCGCGCAGAAAATCGCTTGGTTACTGTCATCGGACTGGATGACATCATTGTGATCGAAACAGCCGACGCCGTGCTGGTCATGCACAAGAGCAAAACGCAGCAATTGAAGGATGCAATACAACATCTTGAGCTCAATCAACGCAAGGAGCATCTCGAGCATCTACGAATCCATCGCCCGTGGGGCTGGTATGAAGGGATCGATAAAGGCGAGCGTTTTCAGGTTAAGCGTATCATGGTCAAGCCCGGCGAAAAACTATCCCTGCAAATGCATCACCATCGTGCCGAACACTGGGTTGTGGTCAGTGGCACCGCTAAAGTCATCGTGGAAAATAAAGAAACTTTATTTACCGAAAATCAATCGACGTATATTCCCTTGGGTAAAATGCACCGCTTGGAAAATCCCGGTAAGATTCCGCTGCATTTGATCGAAGTGCAATCCGGCAGTTATCTCGGGGAGGATGACATTTTAAGATTTGAAGACTCTTACGGTCGAATTATCTCGTCAGAACAAGAATAGAACTTAGGAGTGGGTTAATGATGCAATCCGCTTTCAATCAAAAAAGTTTCTCAACCATAATTCCAGATGGCGCGTCGCGACCACATCGTCACGATTATAGCCAAGAATTTCGGTTTTCAATTTTTGCCTTTCACGCGGATTGGTTTCTGAGAGAAAACGATTAAATTGCACCACTGACCACTGCGATCCGGATTCTTGATTCTCCCATTGAAAGTTAACCAAGTCCGGATGTTTACAAATATCCTTCAGACCATATCCCTGCAATGGCAAAACCAGACAATTCAGAACCGGATTCTGTATATCAAACAAAGGACTATCTTGACCCAGCAACCATGTAACTGTAGCATGACTTTCCATTGCATAGCGCTCGGCATACTTCCGGATAGTCGCTTTCTCGTGATTCGAATAATGTGCAAGCACTATTGACGGATATAAGGAACGATACGCTTCAACCTTCTGCAAGAAGCCTAACCAACCTTCATAGTCACTTGTTTCATCGTCAGTCCAGACATAATCAAAATTATCCTTGGCATATGCCGGCAACAGAAAACCCCATAGATACACATGACGCTCACGGGTTCTTGTTAACGGATTGTCTTCAATGTCAAAATGAATCCAGGTTCCCTCCGGCAAAGCTACCTTATCCAGCGGAAATACTTTACCGCTCAGAAAAGATTGGGCTTGCAGGATAGCACGGTATTTTCTTTTACTGCCCTTGAGATAAGGCACATCGGGTACAGTGTCGATTGTACTTGCGGCCAGCTTGGAGATGGTTGAAATACCAGCCTCCGTTAAAGCATCAGCGGCTTTGCCATGAACGCCATAGAGCAACGAGATATCTTCACGCGCCTCAAATTCCGGGCGGCAATGCGCTTCATAAGGACAAATACGGCATTTACTGTGGCTATAACGTACCGGCGGTTGCTGCTCCAGTTCAAGCAAGGCTCTCATGCTGGTAATAAATTCATCGACCAGTAATTCAACCTCATCGCCCAGCAATGCAGTACGGCCATCTCCAAGAAAAACCATGGCAGGCAATCCATTTCCCATTAATCGTCGATAAATTCCTAATTGAATCTGAATTGCTTTTTTGTTTTCACTCAGTGAAAGTTTCGCATCTGCAGATTGGTATTGACCATTTTCCTGTCGAATCAGGAAATCAGGATAACCCACCAATCCTTGATGCTCATCCACAAGCCGTCCTTGATATATAACTGGAACACCTTGTTGGATCAAAGCTTGCGTATGCTCGAAGGATGTTGCTTGCGCTACTGGGAATTGATTTTCCAGCTTAGCCAGCATGGCCGCTTCATGCGCCAAACCACGATCACTTAGCAGCTGATTAAACGCATCGGGTTCATACGCAGTAGGTTGATGCTTATCCAGCCATGCACGACGGGGACACGAGATCCACGCGGCGGCATCGCTCGGTTTGATTAGCATTCGAGTAGATTGGTGGATAGTCATGGCTTTATTCAAAAGCCCCGAAATAAAACCATCTATTCTATCGGGTTTAGCCGATGTGCATTGAGTTACTATCTAGGGCATTTGCATTTACAATGTTTTGAACCGGATGGATACGCCCGTCGCAACGATGCCATGGACTTCAAGGGAGTTTATATTATTCATCTTGTCAGCTGAGTAACCATTTTCATTCATCGCTTCATGATGAAATTCCACAATACGGGGCGAATACTTCGGCAATCAAATTGGAGTAATCCATCATCTGCTGGTATACTGCCCACACTGTTTTAATAAGTTTTATGGCGGGCCTCCCCGCATTGCAAAGTAGTGAATCGGGTCAGGTCCGGAAGGAAGCAGCCACAGCTATTCATTGCGAGTGCCGGGGGTCTGGCTCGCCACCCAGTGCAAACTGAGATTGTCATTTGCGCATTGCGGGTTGGTTTAATCGGATGTCATTCGCTTTTCAAATCTAAAAAGTGTCCCAAACACAAGTCCTTGCGCGAAAATGGCGCCCAAGAAATTTCACAGAACTGACTGGACAGGAACATGTAGTCAGAGCCTTGACTAATGCGCTTGAACAAAACAGACTGCATCACGCCTACTTACTGACCGGAACACGTGGTGTCGGCAAAACAACGATCGCCCGTATCCTGGCCAAATCGCTCAACTGTGAAATCGGTATAACCGCAGCACCGTGTGGCACTTGCCCGACATGCATGCAAATTGATTCCGGAAGTTTTATTGATTTGATTGAATTGGATGCAGCCTCAAATACCCAAGTCGATAACATGCGCGAACTGCTGGAAAATGCGCTGTATGCCCCTACCTGCGGACGTTACAAGATTTATATCATTGACGAGGTGCACATGCTCTCCAAGTCGGCGTTCAATGCCATGCTAAAAACGCTGGAAGAGCCACCGACGCATGTCAAATTCATACTCGCAACCACCGATCAGCAGAAAATTCCGATCACGGTCTTATCGCGTTGTTTGCAATTTAATCTGAAGCAAATTCCGCAACCCCAAATTACCGATCACCTGAAGAAAATATTGGCACAAGAAAAAATCCCGTGCGACATCCTATCACTGCAGCTTGTTGCCCGCGCGGCACAAGGCAGCATGCGGGACGCATTAAGCTTACTGGATCAAGCCATTGCTTTTGGGGCAGGTAAAATTGAAGAAGCCAGCGTACGGGATATGCTGGGTATCATTGACCATAGCTACCTGTTTGATTTATTGGATGCCTTGATCCGGAAGAATGGTGTGAAATTATTATCATTGGCCGATGAAATGGACGCACAATGCCTTTCATTCGATTGCGCATTGCAGGATATGGCAGTGATCCTGCATCGTATCGCACTGGCGCAAGCCGTCCCTCAAGCCATTGGCGAGGATATTCCTGAATATGTTCGCATTAATGCGCTGGCGAAAATACTGATGCCCGATGATATTCAATTATTTTATCAAATCGCACTGCACGGACGCGGTGATCTAAGTCTGGCACCCGATGAATATGCCGGTTTTACCATGACATTACTTCGCATGCTCACCTTCATGCCGGAGGGTTTTGCAGCCAATCAGCAACCGCCGCAAGTTCCACCCATAAACACTCAGCACTTGGTAAAAGCCGGGCACAAACCGCAGCCCATCCCGGAGCATACAACTCAGCACGTACTGGCTGACAATCCCGATCTTACCTGGCCGCAACTGACTCAGCGATTAAAGCTTGCAGGAATGGCTAAAATGCTGGCGCAACATAGTGAAGCCAAAATTCTTTCAGCTGATAAAATAGAACTCTGCGTGCCGGAGGCGCATAAGCACCTGCTGGAAAAGAAATATCAGGATAAAATCCAGTCTGCCCTGAATACTTTTTTTGGCAAGCCTATCGCACTTGATTTTTTCGTGGGCAGTATTACAGGATTGACACCTGCAGCAATACAACAGCGCGCAGAAGAAGAAAAACAGGCAGAAGCCATTGCAGCAATTGAAAAAGATCCGGTTGTGCAAGAGCTGATTGAACAATTTGATGCCAAATTAATTATTCCTTCAATTAAACCCATTCAAAACAAAGGAGACAGCAATGATGAAAGGTAATCTGGGAAATATGATGAAACAAGCTCAAATGGTGCAGGAAAACATGCGTCAAATGCAGGAAAAACTTGCCACTATTGAAGTGGAAGGGCAATCCGGAGCGGGCATGGTCAAGGTCATTATGACCTGTCGTCATGATGTCAAAAGAGTCAGCATTGATGACAGTCTTGTCGGGGACGATAAAGAAATGCTCGAAGATCTCGTTGCAGCAGCCTTTAATGATGCCGTGCGGCGCGTAGAAGCAACAACTCAGGAAAAAATGGCGGAACTGAGTAGCGGGTTAGGCTTACCACCTGGTATTAAATTGCCTTTCTAAAGCAACTTCTCTCATTCTGATAATATAAGGTAATTTTTTTACCTTATTAAAGAATTACTTTACCCATTTATTGAGTAGAATCTAATTATTATACTCAGCTCTCAAGTGCTGCCAGTAAAAATTTGAGGAAAGCCATGAGTGACAGGCAACTGGAAATCGTGCAAACAGTTGTAGCAATATTCAATGCAGCGCCGATGCACACTATTTAAACGAATTTGTTTCGTTTCTTGGCAACACTGGCAGTTCGGTAAAAGAACTGGCCAGCATCCTTGCATAGACCGATGTATTTAAACAATCACTCTATTCCGACAATTATCCCATTCCGAGTTTGCGCATCAATTTGTAAATAATACCGTTGGCTTACTGGTTAACAATAGGGATAAGCTATGGGCCGCATCAGAAATAGAGAAAATGCTGGAAGCAGGTGCAAGCCGAGAGGATGTTCTGCATTAAGCAGCGGCAGTACTTGCTTCGGTTGATTTCAACAATATCCATTGGGGTACAGCGGCTCAACGATTTAATCATAAAATCAAGGCCACCGCTTTTTACTCGATTGAGCAAGGTGGATCAGCCGCAAGCTTGTCAGCTTTACAGCGGGTAATCGAAGAAATCATCGGCGACGTAGCCAACTTGGACGCAACTAAAGCCCTGTTAGCTGCCGGAGCTCCAGGCAAAGTCATTGATGGTTATATCAAAGAAGCGTTCGTTTTTGTAGATCTTGATGACAATCGGTTGCATGATTCCAGAGAAAAAAATGCAATAACCGATGCACTGGTCAATTTTTCCATATCTCATACTGACGTGGTTTACTGAAACCGGACACTCCAGTTAAGAGAAAATAGCTTAAGTGGAGGAAGAAATGGTAACGAGAAAGCAATATACGAAAGAATTTAAATTAGATGCGATCAGCCTAGTATTGGATCAGGGCCACACGACGTCAGAAGTATCTCGAAACCTTGAGATCACGCCCAATATGTTGAGGAGGTGGATCAGGGAATACCAGGCAGATGATGCTGATCAGTCATTCCGGGGTAATGGGAAACTGACGCCAGAACAGGAAGAAATCCGGCAGTTGAAAACACAAATCAAGCAGCTCAAGCTGGAGAGGGAAATACTAAAGGAAGCGACGGTCTTTTTCGCGAAAGAAACGAAGTGAAGTATTCGTTCATTACCCAAAGGAAAAAGACCTATCCTGTTGGCTTGATGTGCCAACTTATGGGTGTAAGTCGTAGTGCCTACTATGGTTACGTTCGGTGCGTTGATAATTGTTCTGAAAGCCAGCTTCACGAGGAAATACTTGAAGCAGTTCGGAATATAGCAAAATCCAGCAATTATAGTTATGGTAGCCGCAGAATCGGAAAAGCGCTGAATGCGTTGGGTTATCCGGTTGGTCGCTGGAAAGCCCGAAGCCTGATGCGGGAAGCCGGTGTGCAAGTCAAGCATCGCAGGAAATACAAAGTGACAACCAATAGCGATCACAAACAGCCGGTATTCGAGAACAAGTTAAATCGGCAGTTTGATGTCGCAGCCCCCAATCAAGTCTACGTCGGCGACATAACCTACATTTGGACTCGGGAAGGCTGGCTGTATCTGGCTGTGGTCATTGATTTATTTTCCAGGAAAGTGGTTGGCTGGAGCATGAGTTCAAGAATGAAGGCGAGACTGGTTTGTGATGCATTAAGAATGGCTATCTGGCAGCGCCAACCACAAGCAGGACTGATAGTACACTCGGACAGTAAGAATACATGCACCAGATTTCAATAATGAGTTGACTCAATTATTGAATGAGTAATTATTGGAGCTCTGGTGCCGTAAGGGTTGCCAAGTTTCCTGACCCCCACTCTGATCGACCACAATTTGTGTCATTCCTCGGATCTGTCGGTTACTTGGCAACATCTGACGGTGAGGTTTCACCTCGCCTTTGTCTGTGACCCAAGAAGGGCCTGATCGCTTATCTCTTTACTGTCTTGTCCTGACAATCGGTTTCGGTGAATCCCTATCAATAACTGTATTCAAAATGGGGAACGAAAATGAATAATCAATCATTATCCAATCATCAAACCATTGTTGGGGGAGTCGATACACACAAAGATCTTCATTTCGTCGCTATAGTCGATGCCTATGATCGAGTACTTTCCAGTAATTCTTTCCCAACGACGCGACAGGGTTATAAATCAATGTTGGATTGGATGCAATCTTTTGGTGAGGTCAAGCGCATTGGAATAGAATGCACAGGGACTTATGGTGTAGGCTTGTTAAGATATTTACAACAATTTGATATCGAAATTTTAGAGGTTACTGCACCAGATAAAACAATTCGGCGCAAACGTGGTAAAGACGACACAATTGATGCGGAAAATGCGGCGCATGCAGCATTTGCTGGTATACGCACCGTCACACCTAAAACGCGTGATGGCATGGTCGAATCGCTACGGGTTCTCAAGATGTGTAGGAAGACCGCCATTGCAGCTCGCCGTATCGCACTACAAATGATCCAAATGAATATTATCTCTGCGCCAGAAGCGATTCGTGAATCACTACGCACAATGACTCGAATGCAATTAATCCGTACCCTTGCTGCCTGGCGACCAGATCTGAGTGGGTATCGTGATATATCAACTGCATACAAAATTGCATTGAAATCGCTTGCACGACGATATTTGGAGTTACATGACGAAATTGCAGATTTGGATGTGATGATTTCCGTCATTGTTGATGAATTAGCCCCCGAACTGATTACAGGCAAAGCCATTGGATATGAATCTGCGGCACAGCTACTCATTACCATAGGAGACAATCCGGAACGCTTAAAGTCTGAAGCTAGCTTTGCGGCGTTGTGTGGTGTCAATCCAATTCCTGCCTCATCAGGCAAGGTCAATAGGCACAGGTTAAATCGTGGGGGTGATAGAGCGGCTAACAGCGCGCTGCATATTATTGCTATAGGACGATTGCGGATAGACGCCAGAACTAAAGAGTATGTTGAAAAGCGTTTAACTCAGGGTCACACTAAACTTGAAGCACTTCGTTGCCTTAAACGTTATATCGCAAGAGAGGTATATTACACTTTGAGAAAGAGAAATAATTTAATCAATAGCGCACAAATTGCAGCTTGACATTTAGAAGGGCATCAGTTAAAAAAGTTTGAATGGACCCTTTGAAGTGAAGGATTAATACACATGGGTTTTCATACGGTTCATCCTCGTATCTTTCTAACCAGGTTGTAAATCCACTGTCATACCATAGTTCATGTTTCTTGGCCAAACCTTCAATAATATCTTTAAAACTTTTTATTTGACTTTTCAAAACATTGTCAGACAAATTTGATGTCATGATTATTTTTACTTGCCCAACCTGAAATTATAATAAGTCCTTTTTTCATATATATAGCATGAACTATTATCATTTGGTTACTTATGCCTATTAGGTTTGCTGACTATGACTAATCTTGATGAAACGATTCACATACCTGAACATCTTGAAAGCATTGAATATAGATTTTGATTTTGTCAGATTTTCCTAAGAATTATTGAATGTAATTTACAAACAATAATTAATTGGCCGAGCCAGCTTAAATGAAGTTCAACATTAAATTAATTTCATTTGCGAGTGCTACGTTTGGTTTATATAGTCAAAACCCAATGAAAGCTTTATATTATTTAATTTGGTTAGCACATATTATAATGTTGTCATTTCTATAATTTTCCACCGAATTGTCTGTTTGCACTTAGCTCCTTGCAGCCAACGATACACCTGCCTAACACTTTTCCCGAGTTCATGCGCAAGTTTAGGAGTCGTCCATCCTTGATCTAATAATACTTGCAATTCATCAGCAACGGAACCAGTTTGCATAATTGACGGCATAAAATTTTCTAAAGTAAGTTTTCTTTTCTTATAAACATTTTGAAACAATTGCTTATAACGCTCCACCACAGAAAAACTCACAGGCTGGCCTAATAAAATATTACTTAAAGTTTTATCGCTAATATTAAGCTCCCTGCATATTTCATTTCGAGCTACTCCTAGGGCTAATAGTGTTTTTAAAGGTCGATCTAACCAAGTTGTCAATCCATCTGGCGCTTCGATTTGAAAAATCTGTGACTCTTTCTCTCCCATTAACATAGTACCGTTTGATTCTCCATCTTCAGAATAACTATAAAGCGTTTGTGATTCTTTTCCGCAATAAGCAAGATCTTTTACCATTACCGGTTGCTTTTGAAGTTGCCCGATGCCATTAGACGGATAAGCTTTATTTTCTGCATGAGCAAAATAATGTAGTACCTTTTCCGCTAACGTTGCAGTTAGCGCATGCGGGACTGGCTTATGCGTATCTTTCTGCGTGAGACTTTCCATAATGGAATCAATCTCATTTGAAAACGATGCGTAATATCCAATTTCTAATAATTCGGGCTTTACTTGAATCATTTGTCCGGTCTGCCTTATTCGCTCATCAATCATCCATTGCTCAATACCAGGCAATGTAACGAAGAATGAGAATGGCCGGATATTTGGAATGTCATCGACTTTCTTAAACACTTCCCAAGTGGATACTGTTTCTTTTGAGATAGCAGGCGTTTCACCCAGTAAATTGTATATTTCCTCCTCAAGAATCATTTCATTATCAGCTTGTAATGGGCTTGCTTCCGCTCGGCGAATCGCCAATGTCCATAAATCATCGATCCAGCGAGCGGTGCAGATCGGATCATTATCCTTTGCATAAGGCACCGGAAGCTTGGAATGATATTCTGGTGGATTGATATAACTGCCAAGCCCGTGATTGGTGCATTTGCGAAGTCTAATGCCTACGTGCCATTGCCCAGTATCATCTTTCCAGCGCTTGTTATATAAGGCATAACGCTTGCTGGATACAGCCAAAACATACAAAGGTTCAAGTTCATCATCGACATAATTAACGTCTTCAATTTTTAGCAGTGGAATGCCTTCTCGATAAGGTGATAAACGATTAACAACCTCAGTTATATCTTGAATATGTTGATTAAACACATCTCTATCCATGCCTTCCGGTTTCACAAATACCATTGAATCCGTATCGCCTAATGCATGAGCGATACCCCGATCTTTTCCTAAGCGTTCGATCAAGGCAAACAATAGTCTTCCGCCCCCCGTAATGAAACTTGCAACTTCACCGGCATAATGTTTTCCAGGTGTTTCAAATTGCTTAGTTTTACACGGACGTGATAACCCTTGGCCGATATGTAGATTTATTGAACGCGGCGTTATATAAGGATCTTCCTCAATAAATTCAGCCAGTACGCCATAGCTGGTGGAATTTGCAAGAAATTTTAATCCCTGTTCCATTGATTCCAGTTTTTCAATTTCTTGTTTACTGGGATTTAATTCTGTAACTTGTTTCTTTAGAGATTTTATTTTGGCTTTAATATCCTGCCGCATTTCTATGATTGTTTTAAATAAATCATCTTTCTGCAAATCAATAGAATAATTTTCATTACCAAATATACTTTTAGGTTGAGTTAGTACAGTTCCATGCGGTATAAGCTCATAAGCCTCTTCTATTTCAAGAATATTGTTGGGATTCATAACTACCGCAGTACATACATCAGCCAGCGTGTACCAAACGGCTTCATTACCAAAGACAGGTGTAACAGATATATTGCTCGATTCAGCCTGTCCTGCAAAGCATGCCCTTACCGGTAAAATATCACCTCGCGGAATCAATTTCACCATTGAGCGAAGCTTCGGCCAAGTGGTAGGAGATAGTAAAGTTTCTGGTGAAAGGTTATTTAAAAACTCCTTAACCCAGGCAGTATTATTGCGTCGTTCTATTTTTTCCGCTAACAATAAAGATTGATTCTTCATCAGCGCATTGACTGATGGATATTGAGAAGTAAAATCCACTATCAGGCATTCCAATGGTTGTAAGCGAATCATTACTTCCGAACGTCCACCGTAATAAGCTTGACTGGCTATGCCATAGAAGCAAGGATCCGTATCCGGATGTTGTTTTTGGAAATAAGGTACTCCCATGGCTTTAAAATAAGCCTTGCCTAATGATGCTTCGGAATATATACGCGACATTGGAGTGCTTAAATCATGTTGCCGGTAAAGATCACGTAATCGCCGATATAAACTGAATGTTGCACGGATATCTTGAAAAGCATAGCCGATATATTGATCGCACAGTATTTTGCCGTGTCGGTTCTGTGCATCAAATTTGCTTTCAGACTCAGGTACACCCGAACGACGGCAAAGTCCTTTTAAAGAAAGCTCACCGGGCCCCAGTAAGGCACGGCCTAACGTTGCTGTATCAAGGAATTCACCTGCATAAGGCTTGGCGGCTTTTTCGATATTCTGGCGCACGATGCGAAAAGCAAACTTAGCTTTTTTCGGGCCTAATTTACGTACTCGTAGATAAGGATGAAACTTGCAATCAAAGGATTTCAAATCTGTTTGAACATTGGGACGACTTGTTTTCCAATGTTCAATACAGTCGCACAGCACCAGTTTGAAGCCATTTGCATAATCTTTACCACCTGGCCCCCAATCTGTCGCAAGTCTTGAAAGATCAAATGGAAGATTATGACCGACACACAACGCGCGCTTATCATGAACCCAGAAATAAAATTGCTGCTTGACGAAAGATTGAAGCGTCAACAAAACCATATTAGGGTGACCTTCATCCTTTTCGCTATTAAATCTTTCCACCCAAGATTTAAGAAGGATAAGCTCCTCAGGAAGTAAACGCTTGGGATTATAAAAACAAAAATGCCGATGGGGTTTGTCCAACGCTTCACGTGTAAGTTGGCCCGACTCCCAAGAATTAACTTGCTCTGATTTTTCTATCCCAAATACGCTTGCGAAGCCAAAACGCAATTCATTCTTGACGTCAGCGGTTGTTTCGCAATCGAATACAAAAACAAAATCTGAATGCGGTTTAAATTTCTCAGCGATTGCAGAGTGCATTTCTCGCAAATATTGTGCACGTGGCGACAGAGATTTGGATGGCTTTTTCTCTTCAGGTTTTGCCTTTGATTTTTTATGATTGCCTATCTGCTCAGGATAAGCTCTCAAGATTTGTGTTAATACTTTTGGTTCTAAAGTCAGTTTGGTTTTGTTCACGCCATTTTCTCCTTCGCTCACCAATTTCATGCATATCCTTCAACCCAAGCTCGCGGCTTGATCCATTTCGTGTATTCCACCTCAATTGCCGCTCTGTCAGCTCAGCATGGCAATTCAAACAAACATCAACAATCCAATAAGGATTATTGCAACGCTTCTCCACATGATGACCTTCGAGAGGTAAATGATCACCTTCGCATGCTCCACATTTTCCTCGCTTATGCCTAATATCTTCACAGTTGTGGCATCGAAAGTAATCCTTGGAAATCCTTTGCAATACAGACCAAAAGTATTCTCCACAGTCTTCACAACACGCTGTTTCCGGCCAGCCCAGTTTGACTTTATTGCGACTCATGCAGAAAACTCCAAATTGCCACCAATTTCCACGCGCTCGGAAATTCTATGTTGCCGTCCTGCTTCTTTCTGACTTTCAACAATTCGGCGCTTGCGCTCCCGTTCAAGCACTATCAAGGTATCTAAATCGGTTACCAAGCGGTAAGAATGGCCTCGCACATCGAGAACTACTATGCGTGTGTATTTATCAAGTAATTTTCCATCATTGTTCTTGATGGCTTTCATCACAGTATTCAAATATCCTGCTAATTGGGAAGCCGTGGATTTATCCACTATTAAACGTTTTATAGCATCCGGTTTGACATAAACTTCTAGAGATGCAAGCGTATCAAGCGCAAGATAACGTTTGGTATCTGAACTATATTTGATAAATCCCAAATCATTCATCCAACGTTTAAGGGTAGATACACCTATTCTTTCCATTCTTGCAGCATGCGTGAGGGATTCTCCCTGCCTCATGCGCTCGGCTACACGATAGCTTTTTATCAAAGTTGATGATTTTGGTGATAGGGGCGTGGATGTGCGTATTATTTGCGCAGAAATCTCCTTTTGTCGTGGATGGCCGTAGGATTGTGATCGCGACAATCCTTTTGCTTTTCCTGCCTTCAGGCGTTTACGATACCCTGCCGAGAGCTGTGATAGTAATTTACGAGGGCGACCTATTTTTTTAGTCATGGCAAACCCCCTTTTGTAATTGAGGCATTGGGTCATTGATATTCACGATTGTATTTTTAACTATTATTAATATTAAAGCGCTCACGTTGTACCTCCGATTATTTATACATTTTATGTTAATCACAATAGTAAACTTAAACTTCTGGGTGTGACAAGCATTGATAATCAATTACTTACATTAAAGCATAAGTAATCTGTTTGACTAAGCTTATGCACGATTGTAAAATTCTAAAATGAGTGAATTAACCACCTCGGAATTGCTTAAGGCCCTTAATAAGTCCGACAGGAAGGTATCCCAGGATCAATTGAAATATTGGCGTAGGAATTATCTTTTGCCAAAACCTCGCATTCTAGGAAAAGGGCGAGGATTGGGAGTTGAACAGCTTTGGGATGAGGCTTGTATAGAAAACGTGCGCTTGATTTTTGAAAGTAGCAAAAATAAACGTATTAATCTGGTGAATGCCGGGCGATATCTTTTTGCTCGTAATAAGTTTGTTGGAGAAATATTGTTGCGTCGATATTTATTGGAAATTCCACGTGAGATGCAAGAAACAGAGAAACTAAGAGCAGAAAAAATGCGCGACAATTCTGAACTTACAGAGTTAATGAATTTTTTAACTCACGAGAAGGTAAGAGAAACTATAAATAAAACGCAAGAAAACGAATTGACAAAGCTCTACTACGATATAAACAAGTTTGAACCTATACTGAGTGCTCAAGTAGGATGGATCGCTAACAGCCACCTAGTTTTTGATGTATTGGTTGATACCGAGTTTCCAGACTTAACGGGAATGTTTTCTTTATCAGAAGAAGCACTATATCGTCGACAACGATCAACGTTAGCTTGGAATGTCTTGATTCATCACTATGGAGACAGGTTATATAAATTAGCATATTCTGCCACGCAGCAATTGATCTCGAAGAGCATGTCCAATTTATCCATGCAACCCATTGTTTGGCCCAAAACTTAAGAGGGTTAAATATGGCTTATACATCTTTACCTATAGAAAAAGTTCGAGAATTACTTCGGATGAAATTCGAGGAAAATTTGCCTCACCGAGCTATTGGACGACAATTGGGAATCGGGCATGTATCGGTATGTTATCTCTCAAAGAAATTTATAGCATCGGGTCAGATTTGGCCGACTCAGTTAACCAATGACGAACTTCAATTACTATTCTATCGAGAAAAAATAATCTCGAAGCCAGTTCGGGCATTGCCTGATTTTGATGAAGTAAAGCTTAAGTTAGATAATGGCATTTCGTTGCGCAAAATCTGGAAGTCATATCATTTACAGTATCCCGAAGGATATGGTCGCAGCCGATTCCACGAACTGTATCGGTTGTGGCTAGTAAATAGACTTGATTTGAGTACTCAATTACAAGTGGTCTCGAATCCAAATACTTCTACAGAATTCAAGCATGCATTAAAGAATCAAACAGTAAATTCAAAAAACAGTGATATGACAGAAAACATAGGCGAAGCATTAAGAAATGCTGAAGGCGATTGGTATAGTCAAGTACACGAAAAAACCGTAATTACTTTAGCGGGACATGGTGCTCGTTTAACAGTGGAGAGAGATGAGCTTGCAATAAATCCAGGCACATCCGCATCCACAGTTAAAGATAAGGCAAAAACACTTGCTCGAGGAGTGCATGGGATAAAAGCAATTGTGATTGTTGGTTACGCAGGCTATATCACATTAGATGCCATTGAATGGTTAGCTCAACAAAATGTAGCTCTTTATACAATAGATTTGGTTGGGGATCTATGTTTGAATTTAGTCCCTGCCATTTCTCCACACCGGCCATTCCAGCGCAGAGCACAATATACTGCTAATTCGTTTTTAATCGCTCGCAGCATAGTCATCGAAAAACTAAACGAAGCTTCACGAGTAAAGCCAGAAGTAACACTCCTTTACCGACGCATTCAGAATGATATTTCTAGAATGAATAGCTTGGAAATGCTTCGCTTGGCTGAAGGGCGAGCAGCTCAGTTGTATTGGAATCAATGGAATTTTGAATTGGCACATTATAAAGATTTGCCGGAGCATTGGAGGAAATATTCGAATCGAACTTCACCGCTCACCGGATCAGGGCGCAAGGCCGTTCATCCTGTTAATGCAATGCTCAATTATGGCTACACAATACTGGCTGGACGTTTAGAGCGTGCATTAGTATATGAAGGCTACGATCCGGCAGCGGGTGCCTTGCATGCATACTTGGATGGACGGCCAAGTTTGGCTTGGGATTTGATTGAATTGTTGCGCCCAACCGTAGATGAGCAATTAATCGGTTGGATACAAACGCAGAAATGGAGAAAACGAGATTTTGAAGTAAATGACGAGGGAAAAGTTTATCTTAGGCAGCAGCTTGCACGAGTTGTCATTCAGAAAAGCTGGATTCCGGATGTTAAGATTAAGAAGGTTATTCGGTGGTATGCGGGGCAGTTGGTGGGAAGGAAGGAAGGTAAAGTGGAGATCTGATAATTATAAAATATCACAATTCATCAATCCTATTGTATATATTTATTTTTTTTTAAATATACCTCTTATATAAAAATTAACTGAATTACAATTGTTTACCCCCCTGAAATACAGTGCCTGAACCTAGAATAAAATGAAAATAAATTGAAATTGTTGCCAATCATTGCGAAATTTTGACAGATGTAAAAAATGATAAAGGCAGAACCAGATACTCACGAAAGTGAAATTTGATATTCACGCAAACTAATAAATTAAACCTGCCTAATACCATAAAATTTTTTAACAAAACCTTCTTTCAAGTCTGCTTTCTATAATCTAGTAACTATACATCAAGCTTATTATGACAAATTTAGATCATCAAGTAGAAGGAAAACGCAAGGAAATTCATACAGATGCTTATCCTATGTCAATAGGAGAAATCATTAATCTCTATTTAGATGGTGAGTTGGATATTCATCCTGAATTCCAGCGCATATATCGTTGGAATCTAATACAAAAAAGTCGTCTGATCGAATCATTATTGCTGGGGATACCTCTACCTTCATTTTTCGTTGCTCAAAGAGAGGATGGGGTATGGGATGTAGTAGATGGTCTACAAAGGCTCTCAACAATATTTTCGTTTTTAGGCATTTATAAAAATGATGCAGGAGATATAGAATCTCCATTAAGACTAACAGGCACCGAATATCTCCCTAGCTTAGAGGGTAAATGTTGGAGTGAAGATTTCGATGACAGTAATCATTTGTCTAAAGAACTTCAGCGAGCGTTTAAAAGAGAAAAGATAGATTTAAAGATAATTAAAAAAGAAAGTGATGAATATACAAAGTACGAATTATTTCAAAGGTTAAATACATTTGGAAGTTCATTGTCTGACCAGGAAGTAAGGAATTGTTTATTAATTATGATCAACAAGGAAATGTACAGCTGGCTCTCAGATTTGGCAAATAATGATCATTTTATAAATGTTTTTCCTTTAACAACAAAACAAATAGATGAACAATACCATTTAGAATTAGTACTAAGATTTTTAGCGCTTAAAGATGTTGATGTCGCTCGTGTAAAAGGCGGAATTGATATAGGAGAATTTCTAACAAAAAGAATGAAAGAGTTAGCAACAGATACTTCTTATAATATGCCAACCGAAGGACGTAAATTACTAAAAACATTCAAAATACTAGATCTAACACTTGGTGAAAATGCTTTCAAGAAATTTCAAGATGGAAAATATACAGGCGCGTTTTCATTATCGATTTTTGAAGTAATAGGATTAGGTCTGGGATTCAATATTGATAGTTATGACGAGAATAATACAATACATTTAGATAAAATACGTGAAGTTTCCAAAAGTTTACTTTCAAATAGTAATTTTGAAAAAAATAGCGGCTCGGGTGCTAGAGCTTCTTCAAGATTGCCTCATATCTTACCCATGGGTAGAGATTTACTAAGAATATGAAAATAAGGTCAATTGATGAGCTAGAGAATGTAATTTCAAAGGAATTTGCTTGGAGAAGGAAAGAGCTATCAAATATTCGAAATTTAAGCTTGTCAGCAAGGAAACAAACACAATTAATTCTTTTGAAATCTGGTGTAGGGCTTTTATATTCTCATTGGGAGGGCTTTGTAAAAAAATCCTCAATCGCATATTGCGATTATATAAATTTTCAAGGACTAAAATATAAACAACTGAAAAAGAACTTTCATGTATGCGCATTATTAGATGTTTTTGAAGGACAATACCCTCATAGAAACTTTAAGTCCACACTAAGTGTTGTAGATGGAAGCGCTCTACAGCTCGAAAAAACATGCAAGATCAACTCTCAAAAATATATTGACACAGAGTCAAATCTAAATTCTAGTATCTTAAAGGAAATAACATTAAAGGTTGGAATTGATTACGATTATTATGAATTAAAAGAAAACTTAATCGATGAAAGTTTTTTAGGTTTAAGGAATGCAATTTCCCATGGGGAATATAGAGATATAGATGAAAAGGATTTCATCCAATTATTTGAAGAAGTAACAGGGCTAATCGAAATTTTTAAAACCCAAATACTAAATTCTGCAATTCAAAAATCCTATTTAAATAAAATAAGTATATAACCTAATGTGATAGGTTATAGACAAATAATGGACATTGCCATTTCATTAATAACCTAGATATACCTTATTTTTAAACACCTTGTTCAAGATAAACGCATGTTTTATTCTATTCGATCCGATTTCTTAGCTCATCAATAAGATCATCCGAGATATAAAGGCTTATCAATTAATTTCTCTGAGGATCTGCACATTGCTAGGGTCTGTTGACGTTTTGAGATAAGTATTTAATAGATAGAAACAAACTCGTAATATTGGGGTTCCCATAGCACCAACAAAACGAGTTTGCGATGCCCCGATTGATGCTCAGTGATGAGTTCTGGTCGAAGCTGGAGAAGATTCTGCTTCAAGAAGCGATATATAACAAGCGCAATCTGCGCATGACAGTAGAAGGTATGCTGTATCGAATGCGGGTTGGCTGCCCGTGGCGAGACTTGCCTGAGGCATTTGGAAGCTGGAATTCCATCTACAAAAGATTCAATGCGTGGTCATTAAGCAGCAAATGGTTAAGGATTTTCAAGGCGTTGTCTATTGATCCGGATTGTGAATGGGAATTTATTGATGGCAGCTATGTTAAAGCGCACCAGCATAGTGCAGGCGCAGCGGACAAGGAACCACAGGCGATCGGGAAAAGCCGCGCAGGCAATACCACAAAGATTCACCTGGCGGTTGATAGTTATGGTTTACCAGCCGATTTTGAAATCACCGGTGGAGAAGTCAATGACTGTTCTATAGCACCTGATTTGATTGCCAAACTGCCTGACGCGAAAGCGATTGTTGCGGACAAAGGCTATGACAGCGAATGTATACGAGAACAGATAACGAAGAAAGGGGCTCGAGCTGTGATACCGAGAAAGCGCAACTCGTTGAAGGGCAACGCAGATATGGATTGGGGTTTGTATGGATACCGACATTTGGTGGAAAATGCTTTTGCCCGGCTAAAGCAGTATCGGGCAGTAGCGACACGATACGACAAACTGAAGAGAAATTTTGAGAGTATGGTAGCCATGGCATGTGGATATCTGTGGCTACCTATGTGAAATGTCAACAGACCCTAGGATTTTTTTTTAAATTTGTGACATTATTTCCTGGCGACCCCACCCTTGGGTATATCTACCCCTTACTTGACCAGGTCATATTGATGCTTTTGGTGAGCTAATTGGGGGAAATCGATATTGCCACAGGCAGGCCTTTTGAAGGGATCAGACTGCACCAGCCGGTGCAACCCTCATCAATCCATTCACTACGCTATTGCACGATGCCAAATTAGAAGTTGTATTGGCGGATTTCATCACATCCGGACTAGCCAACCTGATTGCTGAATTGGGCGAAGAATTCGACTTTACCACGATTGCGACCGGGGGAAGAATCCTTGTTCCTTGTGAATTTCTCCACCACACAAACTGCATTGACGCTCTATACCGCCAGATCAGGGGGAGATGATGTTATTAACACAGCGGAGATTGTGATTCTGGGCATCGTTACGCATAATGATGGCACGAGACTAGCAGTAAATAATCTGATGTTCTAGAAAGCAAATCTTGCCCCGAGTTTTGGAAATTTCGGTGGTAAACGTTTGACAAACAAATACTCAATCATTGCATTGAGCTATAACAACTTTACAAGAATAGTAATGGATAGTTCATGATTGAACTCTGAATGGTTTAAAATCGGTTATTTAACGATTCATTTAATGACCGTTTCAGTCAGCACATTTCCCGGATTCAAACACTCATGAAAGTAAACAAGCCCATCAGGCCAGCCAAGAAAAAAACAGCTGCCCGAAAGAAAGATGCAGCAGAACCATTAGCGGCCTCCTCCGCTGTATCGACAGCACTCACTTTCAAGCTGCAAAAACTGTTAGCGCAAAAAGGTTTGGGCTCGAGACGGGAAATGGAAGTACTGATTGCTTCCGGACAAGTCAAACTGAATGACCAAACCGCCGTGATCGGAGACCGCGCCGGGCCGGGCGACATAATTCGTATCGGCAGGCGCGTAATTCGCATACATGAGGAAGAAGAGTTACCTAAAGTACTGCTCTATCACAAACCGGAAGGTGAAATTGTCAGCCGCAGTGATCCGCAAGACCGCCCTTCCGTCTTTGACAAACTGCCGTATTTGCGATCTTCCAAATGGATTGCTATCGGCCGCCTGGATTTTAATACCAGTGGCCTGTTGATTTTCACCAACGACGGTGCTTTGGCCAATCGTATGATGCACCCGCGTTTTGAAATGGAGCGGGAATATGCAGTGCGAATACTGGGTGAGCTCACCGAAGAACAAATGCAACAATTAACCACCGGTATAACATTAGAAGACGGTGAAGCAGCATTCTCCTATCTGGCGGATCAAGGCGGAGAAGGCGCAAATCACTGGTATCGCGTGATCTTGAAAGAAGGTAAAAATCGCGAAGTGCGACGCATGTTTGAAGCCATAGGATTAACGGTAAGCCGCCTCATGCGTGTGCGCTTCGGCCCGATCAATCTGCCGCCCAGAATCAAGCGCGGGCAATGGTTGGAATTGGATGAGAAGGAAACCCGACGATTATTGAGCTTGATCAAGTAGCTTGTGTTTTTTACCTCACTGACTGACAAGCCTTATCAATTCGGATTCGCTAGAAATGACCCAGCAGTAAAGTATAACTCAATCCAACAACGGCACACAAAATGATGACGGTTACAATTCCAGCTTTATATTTGAACAACGCAATATAGGCAGCAATTCCGATCAAAGCCGAGAACCATTCAAATGCAGCATCAAAGCCATTTGGCCACAGCACGTGGTAGGCAAAGAAAACTGCCAGATTGACTATTACTCCGACTACAGCAGCGGTAATTCCGGTTAAAGGTGCAGTAAATTTAATATCATGCCGGGTTGCTTCAACAAAAGGCCCTCCCAGCAAAATAAAAAGAAAAGAGGGTAAAAATGTAAATAATGTAGCGATGCCGGATCCGGCAGCACCAGCTAGAAAAAGCATCTCCGGGCCGAAAACCGCTTTACTCCAACCACCGACAAAACCGACAAAAGCGACAATCATAATCAGAGGCCCCGGCGTCGTTTCGCCCAGCGCCAAGCCATCGATCATTTGCACGGCATTTAACCACATATAATGTTCGACCCCACCTTGATAGACATACGGTAAAACGGCATAAGCTCCGCCAAATGTCATGAACGCCGCCTTGGTAAAAAACCAGCCCATTTGTGTGAGCACGCCACTCCAGCCATACTGCATGGCAAGCATAACCATCACACTACCCCAGATTAAAAGCCCGATGACGGCAAATGCAATAAACCGGCTCCACTGAAAACGGGCATGTTCCGGAATTGGCGTATCGTCATCGATCAAAGCTGGTCCATAAGTATCTTTTGATTTCGCGTGATGATTACCGCTGCGGAATTTATCCGGCATATAATGCGAGCCAATGTAACCAATCAAACCCGCCATCAGCACGATATAAGGAAATGGCAAATTGAATACAAAGATAGCAATGAATGCTGCCACAGAAATCGCACGCAACAGGTTGTTCTTCAACGCTCGAGAGCCAATGCGGTAAGCTGCAAACAGTACAATGGCCGTTACCGCAGGTTTTATGCCATATAAAATTCCGGCAATCGCAGGCACTTCACTATATATCAGATAGATCCATGTTAGTGCCACCAGAATAAAGAAAGAAGGCAGCACAAAAAGCGCGCCCGCCATTATGCCGCCCCAAGTGCCATGCATCAGCCAACCGATATAAGTCGCCAGCTGCTGGGCCTCCGGCCCCGGCAGCACCATCGTGTAATTGAGTGCATGCAGGAAACGCTGCTCAGAAATCCAGCGCCGTCTTTCGACCAGTTCCTGATGCATCATGCTGATTTGCCCCGCCGGCCCCCCAAAACTGATAAATCCAAGCTTCAACCAATAAATGAAAGCTTCCATGAAAGAGACCGCGTCAGGTCGGTTCTTATTCTGATCAGCTGTTGCTGGCATATACTCGTTCTCTCAGAGGGTTTTTATGAGTGATTTGAAATTACCGTTCGACGACATTCCACTGCGGATTGTTTTCGGCAGCTTTCAGTAGTATTGCATTCCGCTCATGTTTTGGTAACTTACTGATTCTTATTACTGCATCAAAGAAATGTTGCATATCCTGACCTTGCTGTTTGAGTATTCCCTTAAATGCCGGTAATAATTGGGTATAAATCGAAACAGTCGCCAGCAATGCATTATTCAAAGTTTGTCCAAACCACCAGTCATAGCTGGCCAGCTCACTTTTTTCAGCTTTCAGGTGCAAAAATTCAGTGCGTAATTCATCAAAAATATGAGCTTTCCGGATACGCTTCTCGGAGTCGCTCACATTCGAATGAAAGAGTTCCTGCAATTTTTTTCGATGCTTGAATATTAAATTGGTAAAAATTGCTTCCCTTTCCTGCCGGATACTTAATGCTGTTTGTTCGAAAGTTGTGCCATTGCTTGCAAACCAACGCCTTACACCCTCATGTTCGACCGCCGTGGCAAAAGATTCATTGAAAGCAGTGTCACCCGGCACATAAACAACCTGGTGCGCCAACTCATGAAAGATTAACCGGGCAAGATCCATTTCGGAGTAACCGATAAAAGTATTCAGCACCGGGTCACTGAACCAGCCGAGCGTGGAATAGGCACGAATTCCACCGACATGAACATCGTACCCGTCCTGCCGCAGTTCTTCCGCATAACGCTCGGCTTTTGCTTGAGAAAAAAAACCGCGATAATTGACACATCCTACCTGCACAAAACACCATTTTTTGAGTTTAAGTGAAAGCTCGGGGGAAGCAAAAACATTCCAAACCACAAAAGGACGCTCTAAATCTGCATAACGGGTATAGCTCAGATTATCCGGCAGCTTTAACTCCTGGCTGGCAAATTCACGCATCTGCACCACTTTGCTCAAGGTCTGTTTTAATTTGGGATCAACCGCCGGGTTTGCAATTACCGTGCTAATCGGTCGCGAACGATGTATCACTTTAAAATGCCCATCGACAGCCTGCGCATAATACGAAAGGTTGGCGCAAGCACTGAGCCAACCCACCTGAATCACAACTATGCTGATTTTTAAGATATATGAAATCCGTAACATCGCTTAGGTTGATGAAACAATAGTCTCGCAGAAATAAAAGTTAATTTTAATAGCTGAAAGTGTAAAAATTACTCGAATTGTTTACAAGGGGAAGCAAAAATTCGTTAATTTCTCATGCCGCGTCATATCATTGATAGCGCTATAAGCATATAGTTTAACAGTATTATAAAATTAATCGTGGAATGAACGTGGCGGAACAAAGTAACCGGTTAAAGTCACGGTCACCATTGATAGTAAAAGTAATTGGCACTGCCGTATATCTTATGCGACCGAAAATTGATGTGATTGCAATCTCGTCAGCTTAGCAAAAGGGAAACACCAAAGAGATACTGGGTATATTATTCCTTCCCGGAACCGGAACAACCTACGCAGATATCTCACATTGCTGATCAATATAATCCTTGATCGCTTGCACATCCGCATCTTTAACCACATACCGCTGCGGAAGGCCTTCCAGGTTCTCGAAACCGACCGGACGTTCCGGTTCGCAACCAATGGCTTCCGTGATGCTTTCAGAAAATTTGGCAGGCAAAGCGGTTTCGAGACAAATCAATGGCACACCCGCCTCACGATGTGCTTGTCCGACTTTCAAACCATCTGCGGTATGGGTATCCACCAGCACGTGATAACGCTGGTAAATATCGCGAATAGTTGCAATCCGCGCGGCATGACTGCTGCTTCCAGATACAAAACCGTAATCCTTGACTCTGGAAAATAATGGTGTGGTGGATAGATCAAAGGCGTTGCCTTTGTCGACCTTTGACCAGAATTCAGTCACCTGCTCCGCATTTCTGCCAGTCAAGTCAAAAATGAAACGTTCGAAGTTGGAGGCCTTGGAAATATCCATCGATGGGCTGCTGGTATGCCGGGTTTCCGCAGTGGTACGCGGACGATACACGCCGGTTCGAAAAAATTCATCCAGTACGTCGTTCTCATTGGTTGCCAGAATTAAATGCTTGATAGGTAACCCCATCATACGCGCCACATGGCCAGCACAAATGTTACCGAAATTCCCGGATGGAACTGCAAAAGAAACCTGTTCGTCATTATTTCCGGTGGCAGCAAAATACCCTTTGAAATAATACACTACTTGCGCCACGATGCGGGCCCAGTTAATTGAATTGACCGTGCCGATACGGTGCGCCAGTTTGAAGACATGATCGTTGCTGACGGCCTTGACGATATCCTGGCAGTCGTCGAACACGCCGCGAATCGCGATGTTGAAAATATTCTTATCCTGCAGCGAAAACATTTGCGCGGTTTGGAAGCGGCTCATTTTTCCCAACGGGGATAGCATAAAAACGCGAATGCCGTGCTTGCCGCGCATAGCATATTCGGCACTGGAACCGGTATCCCCCGATGTCGCACCGAGAATATTCAATTCATCTCCGGTTTTGGTCAATTGATATTGAAACAAATTACCGAGCAATTGCATCGCGATATCCTTGAACGCCAGAGTCGGTCCATTGGATAATCCCAAAATATGTAAACCCGGCTCCAAGGTCCTTAGTGGCGTAATATCCACGCTGCCGAAAACCTCGGGAGTATACGTCTGGTTGATCAAATTGCGCAGGTCATCAGCCGGAATATCATCAGCAAACCGTGACAAAATTTCGAATGCGAGTGACGGATAACTCAAGCTTCGCCAAGTATCCAGTTCTGCCCTTGTAACTTTGGGATAGATTTCCGGCATCGCCAATCCACCATCGGGCGATAAACCGCTCAAAAGAATTTCAGAAAAAGATTTCTGCGACATTCCGCCGCGAGTAGAAATATAACGCATGCTTAATTATGTTGGTTCAAATAACCTATGGTCTTGCCTGCCGAAAAATATCCGTCAAGCTCTTGAATAATTGTGGCTTGTTTTAGTATTAATTGTTTAGCTCTTCAATGCGGATGCGGATCACCTTGCTCATCACCACGGATAACGATTCGATCTGCACAATCGCCGCATTGATATTCCTTTCGACCGTCAAGTGGGTCAGCATGATAATGCTGACCCTGTCAGAATCGCTACTGGCTTCTTTCTGAATCAGGGCACTGATAGAAATATTGTGGTCTGCCACGATGTGAGTAATTTCAGCCATGACGCCCGGTTTATCGATCACTTGCATGCGAAGATAATACGAAGTTTCGACTTCTTCCATCGAAATAATCGGTGTATCGGATAATAAATCCGGCTGGAAGGATAAGATTGGAACGCGATGCATCGGATCAGCGTTTTGCATGCGCGTCACATCGACCAGATCTGCAATCACCGAGCTGGCAGTGGGTTCAGCACCGGCCCCAGCACCGTAGTAAAGTGTGGCCCCAACCGCATCACCCCTAACCACAACCGCATTCATCACGCCTTCGACATTGGCAATCAAACGTCGCATGGGAATTAACGTAGGATGCACACGCAATTCAATGCCTTTTTCCACACGTTTGGTAATTCCCAGCAACTTGATACGATAACCCAGCTCTTCCGCATAACGGATATCTTCTCCGGTTAATTGGGTAATTCCTTCGGTATAAACTTTGCTGAATTGTACCGGTATACCAAATGCAATCGCTGACATCAAAGTAATTTTATGCGCAGCATCAATGCCTTCAATGTCATAGGTAGGATCGGCTTCGGCATAACCAAGTTTTTGTGCTTGCGCCAGAACTTGCTCAAACGATAATCCCTTTTCACGCATTTCCGACAAAATAAAATTTGCGGTGCCATTGATGATTCCGGCAATCCAGGTAATGCGATTTGCTGTCAAGCCTTCGCGTAAGGCTTTAATGATCGGGATACCACCTGCCACCGCAGCCTCAAAAGCAACAATTACGCCTTTGGCACGCGCAGCAGCAAAAATTTCGGTGCCGTGATTTGCCAGCAGCGCTTTATTGGCTGTAACAACATGCTTGCCATGAGCGATTGCTTCCAGGATCAAATCCCTGGCAATGGTTTGACCACCGATCAGTTCCACTACGATATCAATATCAGAATTCTTAGTAATTTCATGCGCATCGGTGGTTATCGTCACGTCGGAATCCGCCAAACTCAGGGCTTTATCCATATCCTTATCGGCGATCATCTTGACGATAATCTTCCGCCCCGCACGACGCGCGATCTCTTCCTGGTTACGTTTGAGAACCGTGTATGTGCCACCGCCAACGGTGCCAACTCCTAACAAACCAATGTGAATGGGTTTCATAAATTCAATAAAAAATTAATAATCAAGTTGATGCGTGATTATAGGGTTCAGTCGACAAGAAATAAAGTCAAAGCTCTTGATCAGTATGTACCGTGACGCTTGCGATAATGTTGCAGAAAATGTGCGATACGTCCCACAGCCTCAGTCAAATCGTCCACATTAGGTAAAAACACAACACGAAAGTGATCCGGGTTCATCCAGTTAAAACCGGTACCCTGCACAAGCAGAACCTTTTCTTCAAGCAAAAGTTGCAAGGCAAATTCCTGATCATCTTCAATCGGATAAATTTCGGGATCCAAGCGGGGAAACAAATACAATGCCGATTGCGGTTTAAAGCAGGTTACACCGGGAATATCGGTCAACAATTTCCACGCCACATCACGTTGGCGCATCAATCGACCGGTAGGCAGGGTTAAATCATAAATACTTTGATACCCACCCAATGCGGTTTGAATCCCAAATTGCGACGGCACATTCGCACACAATCGCATGGATGCCAACATATTCAAACCCGCAATGTAATCCCGTGCATGGCTTTTTTCTCCCGAAACCACCGCCCAACCGGAGCGGAAACCAGCCGCACGGTAATTTTTGGATAATCCATTGAACGTCACAAACAAAACATCTTCTGCCAGCGACGCAATGGAGGTATGCGTTGCCTGCTCGTACAATATCTTGTCGTAGATTTCATCCGCATAAATAATCAATTGATGCTGCCGGGCAATTTCAATGATCTCAAGCAACAATTCATCAGGATACAGTGCACCGGTGGGATTGTTGGGATTGATAAGGACAATCGCACGTGTCTTGGGTGTGATTTTGGCACGAATATCATCCAGATTGGGCAGCCATCCGGATTCTTCATTACACAGATAATGCTTGGCTATCCCTCCTGAAAGCACAACTGCAGCGGTCCACAATGGGTAATCCGGCATCGGAATCAACACTTCATCGCCATTATCCAACAGCGCCTGCATCGCCAGAACAACCAGTTCGGATACGCCATTACCGATAAAGATATCATCCAGTTGCACATTCTTTATCTGCTTTTCCTGCGTGTAATGCATGATCGCCTTGCGCGCAGCAAACAAGCCCTTAGAATCGCAATAACCGGAAGCGTCCGATAAATTACGAATCACGTCCTGCAAAATTTCTTCCGGCACATCAAAACCAAATGTCGCTGGGTTACCAATATTCAGTTTGATAATGTGATGGCCTTCCTCCTCCATTTGACGGGCGCGCTCAAGCACCGGTCCACGAATGTCATAACAAACATTTGTCAGTTTTCTGGATTTTAAAATTGGGCGCATGGTAATGAAAATGTTTTGCGAAGATTGAATAACAATCTATTCTGATAATGCAAAATTTTCTTGGAACAATCAAACGTAGCATTATATACGCTAAACACGTTCCCATACGGCAAACTTTTGGCTGTGGATTAAAGCGAATTATCGAGTAGTACGGACCTGTTGATAATTGAAATGGGTAATCGCTTCAAGTTATCAGTAAATAAACTAATCCCCGGTCATGCCGGGGATTAGTTTATTTTCAATCTCTTGCTATTATTTCCAGAGCAACTTTAAAAAGGCTCAGATTATATCGACAATAATGACAATATAATCATGAAATTAACTTTCACACGAAACCTGTCAGAAAATTAAGTAAACTTCCAAATGTCTAATGTAAGGTTGCCGCTTCTTTTTGCTCGCACATCAGGTTAGCGCAATAGGTTTCATGAATTCCATCCAGAAAGCCCCATAGTGCATCACAAGCCTCTTGAGTTGCAGCCAAAACTTCCGCTTGTTTTTCCGGGTTATCGGCAAATCGCTCAATGATTGCCCATTCTGCTTGAGAATGATAAATATCGGCTTTCTGATGTACTGAGAAGAATTCATAATCTTCAGGATTCTTCATGCCATAAAACTTAGCCAAGCCATCAATTTTTACCGCAGCAATGTCGGGCACTTGCGATTCAAACGCATGCAGCGCAGCAAGCCCCGCGTAGAAAGGCCGATTTAAACAAATATCGCGAAATGTGGAAACAAGCTTCTCGGTAGTCGGCAAGGCAGAGGCACTCGCTAATATCTTGTCATTTGCACCCAAAGCAAAAGCGAAATTTTTCCATAATGCCGGATGATTTTTTTCGCCATGTTCCTCATCAATGAGATTTTTCAATACTTCCTGGCGTACGCTGATATCACCACTATTCGATTCCGAATGGATATGTGGCGTATTGAAATGTACAGCGCTTAGGTAGGTGGGCTCAGCCAGTACATTATAGAAATATTGTTCAGCATAATGGCGTAATTGCTCCTTGGTCAGTTTACCTTCAGTCCAGGCAATATAGAACGGATGTTTTAGCAGATGCTTTTCGCTGATAATGGCAGTGATTTTTTGCTTGAGTATGGTATTGGTCGTCATGATTACTCCTTATAAACCGTGATGGATAAAGTGTTGCATATCATCGCTAAATAACACCGGCAAGTCAAATTTAGCTGACCTGCTTCGCGTTTAAATGACGGGCTAAATGCCGACTGGCGGCGATCATATTATGCAATGCCGGCTTTACTTCTTCCCAAGTGCGTGTTTTTAGACCGCAATCGGGATTCACCCACAAACGTTCAACCGGTATTCGTTGCGCAGCCTTCTCCATTAATTCAATGATGGAATCAACAGACGGTATATTGGGCGAATGGATATCGTATACGCCCGGACCGATTTCATTCGGATATCGAAATTGATCAAAGGCATCCAGCAATTCCATATCCGAGCGTGACGTCTCAATCGTAATCACATCAGCATCCATACGTGCTATCGCCTCCATAATGTCATTGAATTCTGAATAGCACATATGCGTATGAATTTGCGTTGCGTCTTTTACGCCATTTGCGGTGACACGAAATGCCCGAATTGCCCAGTCCAAATAATCATTCCATTGCGATTTTCTGAGCGGCAAACCTTCTCTCATTGCAGCTTCATCAATTTGAATAATTTTGATGCCCGCTCGTTCCAAAGCCAGAACTTCATCGCGTATCGCAAGCGCCAACTGCATACATGTTTGCGCGCGCGGTTGATCGTCACGAACAAAGGACCAATTCAACATCGTGACAGGCCCCGTAAGCATTCCCTTCATCGGCTTGCGGGTAAGTGATTGGGCATATTCGATCCATTCCGTAGTCATGGCGTGTGAATGCGAAACATCGCCATAAATGATCGGCGGCTTGACACACCGTGACCCATAGGATTGTACCCAGCCAAATTGAGTAAAGGCAAATCCGCCGAGTTGCTCACCGAAATACTCCACCATATCGTTACGCTCCGGCTCACCATGCACTAAAACATCCAATCCCAATGCCTCCTGCTCCCGTACGCAAAATTCAATTTCTTTGCGCATTGCTTGCCGATATTCCGCTTCCGGCAACTTACCTTCACGGAAATCACGGCGCGTTTGTCTGATTTCCAGTGTTTGCGGAAAAGAACCAATGGTTGTGGTAGGGAACAGGGGCAAGCGGAATTGCTTGCGTTGCAGAACTGATCGCTGATCATAGGACGATTGGCGTATACCCATCGATTCGTTAATTTCCTGCGTACGCGCTTTTATGTCCACGTGATGAACACGTTTGGATTGTTTACGGCTAGTAACCGCCGCACTATTTTCCCGCAGTATCTCAGCAACGCTTTCTCTGCCATGATTCAAAGCGTTAGCCAATATTTCGATTTCATTTAATTTCTGCGCAGCGAATGCCAGCCACGACCGAATATCCGTATCGAGTTTATGCTCACTATCCAGATCAACAGGCACATGCAATAGTGAACAGGAAGGCGCAAGCCAGAGTCGATCTTGCAGGCGGGAATATACTGGTTCCAGCCAATTCAGTGTCTGAGTTAAATCGGTTTTCCAAATATTACGTCCGTTGACAACGCCCAATGAAAGTACTTTATGCCCGGGTAACCAGTCAATCACCTTGTCAATTTCATCATAAGCCGTAACAGCGTCCAGATGCAAACCCTGAACCGGCAGTTCACAAGCAAGCTGAAGATTGTCTTGTAGCTGTCCAAAGTACGTCGTCAACATCAAATTTACGGAAGCAGCCTGTAATTGATAATACGTCTTGCGCACCGCATATTTCCATTCCTGCGCCAATTCCATGACCAAAATCGGCTCGTCGATTTGCACCCATTGAATACCTGCATGTTTTAGTTGATCTAACAATTGCGCATAAACACCAAGTAAATCATCCAATCGGTCAAGCTTGTCGCTGCCATCCTTAGATTTTCCAAGCCATAAATAGGTGACCGGCCCTAGTATGACGGGTTTAATTTGTTGATGGATTTTCCGAGCGTGTTGAATTTGCTCAAGTAGGCCACTGACATCTAATGAGAATTTTGTATTCCGGTTAAACTCGGGTACGATATAGTGGTAATTGGTATCAAACCATTTGGTCATCTCACCTGCATTAACGCACGAATGAGCAGCAATATCGCTGGCCGAACGACCTCTTGCCACACGAAAATAGTTATCGATTGTGCCGCTAGTAGAAAATGTACTGACGCGCTCCGGAATATTACCCAGCATAAAGCTCATATCCAGTACATGATCGTATAATGAAAAATCACCGACTGGAATCCAATCAAGTATGGATTGATCCTGCCAATGGCGGACTCTTAAGTCTGCCGCGATGTCCGATAAGGCTGATTCAGAAATGCCACCTTTCCAGTATTTTTCCAGAGCAAACTTTAATTCCCGGTTTCTGCCAATGCGTGGAAACCCGAGATTGTGTGTCGTTACCATAAATCACCACTCATAAATTAATAATCGTGGCGCTATTGTATAAAGGTTGAGCAATGAATAATAATGATGAATTTTAACATTCCAATTAGGTTACCTTATAAATGATCGAACACAGTCACCTCAAAATCATCCAAGCACTCCATACCAATGGCACGCTCACAGAAGCCGCCAATGCGCTATGTTTAAGTCAACCCGCCTTATCGCATCAGATTGGTTATCTGGAAAAAAAACTAAACATTCCATTATGGGAACGTGATGGTCGTAGCTTGCGTTTGACCCAAGCGGGTAAACTCCTTCTGGAGGTAGCCAATCAAGTGTTGCCAGTTCTATCGCAGGCAGAGAAAACTCTCGAAGCCTACAGTGAGGGTCGGCAAGGTATTTTACGTATCGGTGTGGAATGCTATCCCTGTTTTGAATGGCTCACGGGAATGATCGGCCAGTTCATGCGGGAAATGCCCGAGATTGATATCGATATTGTGCAAAAATTCCAATTTACCGGATTGGAAGGTTTGCTCAACCATCATATTGACGTCCTGATCACACCTGATATAGTCAAAAAAGAAAGCATCATTTATGAAATTTTGGCAGAGTATCAGCTGGTACTGCTGATATCTGCTGATCATCCATTAGCAGGTATACAGTATTTAACACCTGAGCACTTGAGCAAGGAAAACTTGTTAACCTTCCCAGTGCCTCTGGAAAGATTGGATATTCTGACGCATTTTATGGCGCCTGCACAACTTGAACCAAAGAAATTAAAACCGATTGAATCACTGGAGATCATGCTGCAAATGACCGCATTAAACCGCGGCGTCTGCGTACTGCCGGAATGGCTGGCTGATATTAAAACCCAAAATCTTGGCTTAAGAAAAATCCGTATTAGCAAACAAGGGTTGTATCAGAAATTGTTATTGGCAATGCGGGAACCGGATAAGATCATTCCTTATATCCGGAAATTTATTGCAGTCGGGCAAAAAATTGCACAAAATTCGCCTCTATAAAATCTTATTCTGAACCGCTATCCCAAAATACTCTGAAAAATATTGATAGTTCAATGAATTATTTGAAAGCAAAATTCGGCGTACATAATCACAAAATGATGAGATTAGCTACCCACTTAATTTACATGAACAATATGTTGATAAGGTTGCTGAAATTTGCCGCTTCTAGACTATGAACAATCATCACGACTTTCAAGCATGACACAATCCGATAATCGTACGGGCGATCCCAATAGTCAGATTTGTTTTGCATTGAAAGAGTGTTCTCTCGGTTCTATTCTGGTCGCCGCCAATAAGATCGGTGTTTGTACAATTGCATTAGGAAACGATGCGTATACATTAACCCATGATTTGCAAGACCATTTTCCACATGCTGAGCTTGTCAATGACAACAACGAATTCGGGCAACGGGTTGCTAAAGTGGTTGATTTTATCGAAGCCCCAGTCATTGGATTAGCCTTACCATTGGATATACGCGGCACTGCATTTCAGCAAAAAGTCTGGCAGACCTTACAAAAAATTCCCATCGGAAAACAGATGAGTTATACGGAAATTGCACAATGCATTGGCACGCCAAAGGCAATGCGTGCAGTAGCTAACGCTTGCGCAGCCAATATCTTGGCAGTGGCTATTCCCTGCCATCGCGTGGTCAGATCGGACGAAAGTTTATCCGGGTACCGCTGGGGTGTAGAACGCAAAGCTGAATTATTACGGCGGGAAAGTTCGTCATGAGCACCTCTGCCTACCAATGTAGATTACCATTGCCGGAAAATTACCGGCTATCGGATATATTGTCATTTCATGGTCGAGACAAATGGGATGTAGCTGAAACCGTACATGATAACTATTTTTCCAAGGGCATCATATGGTACGACACGCCGGCTTGTTTGAGCATCCGCTTTCAGCCGCTATACGCCGAAATTGAATTGTGTATCGATAAACAGTTAAAAACTTTTTGCCCAGATACATTTCACAGTATGGCAATACGCATGTTGGGTTTAAATCAATCGGTTAATATATTCGAGGATGAATTTAGAGAACATGCTCAGCTGGGAAGTCTAATAGCAAAGCAATCCGGGTTGCGAGTTCCCGTTTCGGCAACGGCATTTGAAGCTTTGATTTGGGCTATCACCGGTCAGAAAATCAGTGTTTCCGCCGCTCTGGCAATCCGCAGGAAATTGATACAGTTAATTGGATTACGTCATTCTGGCGGGTTGTATTGCCATCCGAATGCCCAACATTTATCGGATTTAAGTATCAGTGATCTGCGTCAGGTTGGTTTTTCTCAAAGCAAAGCACAAACCATACTCACTGTTAGTCAGCAAGTGATATGCAACGAATTAGAACTAAGTTCGACATATGCAGAACCACCCATTGAGCACATTCGTCAGCAATTACTGCAAATACGTGGTATCGGTCCTTGGACTGTCGACTATACACTATTACGCGGTTACGGCTGGCTCGACGGCTCGTTACACGGCGATGTCGCAGTACGACGGGGCTTGCAAATATTATTGAATAATGAATCGATAAACGAAAACCAAACCCGGCAATGGCTGGAAAACTTCTCACCGTGGCGGGCTTTAGTAGCCGCACATTTATGGAATATGGAATAAAGCGAGCAGCTTTGGAAATATCACAAGGCGCGCTACTGAGACATCCATTAACCCTGCTTCCTGAATAATAAATTAGCCCATCACTGAAAATTTCAGCGATGGGCTACGCAACTCACTCCAACTACTAGATTAGTTCGTTTTCATACGCTGCGATGATTCCGGTTAGCGTCGATCCCGCAGTTAATGCTTTGGAAACATCATCGGTTTCACTGGCTTCTCTCAGATCTTGCAATGCATTTTGTACTTTTACACGCTCCAGAGTACCTAAGCGCAACTCCAGATCCGGTAGAAAGATATTGATATACAAAGAAACTCGCTCAGAGGCCACCAGAGCCTGATTCCTATCAATTCCAAAAGTCGATTCAATGATGCTGATATTTCTATTGACCTGACCAATAATTCCTTTGCTGATCTCAATGACGATTTCATTTGCGACCACATTAGCCAAGTCGCCCGTCAATTGAGTCTTAATCAAATTGTTACCAGCAGGATTATCCGGGGCAATAAAGCTCTCGACAATACGGTAGAAGAATTCACCTTCGATCTGTTTTTCTCTTGCTTCTGTTGCATCCGTATCCCGGCTCGCAATAATTCCTTCGATTTCGCGCAATACGCCGATTAAGAAGCTTCTCGCCAATGGAACGACGATGTTTTCACGCGCAATCGCAACATTGAGGCGATCATCCTCATTTAAATTGCTTAATGCCTCTCTTCCTTGCACAAACGCCAAAGTGATCTGATCATCCAAGTCGGGATTACTGCCATCCTGGAGTGTTTGTTTATCCTCCGTAAGTACCTTGTTGACCCTGCCGGCAGTGCCAGCAATCGCACTATAAGCTGAATTGGCTCTATCCCACTCGAGCGCCAGCTCATCAGTTGATAAACCATCAAAATTTTCAATCACGAGCGTCGTTCGGTTATAAACAACAAGAGCAAATACGCGTTGCAATGATTTATCGATGATCTGCAACGAAAAGGGAATTTCATTTCCCGCTTTGACCGACTCAATTGCAGCCGAAACATCTGCATCAATCGATGTAGCGTACGTTTGATCAACCAGTTGGGTCAGTTGTTGCAATTCCCCTGCATAGGCAGCTTCGATTGCTGCTCCATTAATCGTAGTTTCTGCACGTAATTCACCAATAGTTTTGAAACTTGCGACTGCGTTATCAATCAGCGCTGTTTCAGTGGTAGCGCTATATTTAACCAAGTTCAGTTCAGCTTCATAGCTATCCAGAATCCCTGTTATCGCATCTCGTGCCACTGCCGAATTAGGCACACTGTTTTCACTGCTTGCAGTTTGCAGATCGCTTAATGCAGTTTCTAGATTACCACGTACTTCCGCACCCAATCTTAATTCCAGATCCGGTAAAAGAATTTTGGCAAATGCCGCTGTTCCCGAAGCTTCCGCCATCGCTTGAACACGGTCTACGCCAATACTCTCTGCCTGACCATTCATTTCACCTTTCACTCGACCAATGAATCCTTTACTCAATTCACTGACAATCTCGTCGGCCACAACATCTGCAACATTTCCTGCCAATTGAGTTTTGATCAATGCATTGCCGGTCGGATTATCGCGCGAAACCAGCGATTCGATAATGCGATAAAAAATCTCCCCTTCTTTTAATTGTATTCGTGCTGTAATTAAATCTGAATTTCTATTTTCAATAAGACCTCTCACCTCGCGCAACACGCCTATGTAGTACGCACGTGCTAATGACATCCTCGTAACATAACGTTCAACAGCGACAGTGGCGAAATCTTCGTCAGGATTGGTTTTATTCAGTGCAGTCCTGATGCGTCCCAATGACTCAGTAATTTGAATATCCAAGCCGGGGTTGCTACCTTCTTCGATAGACTGTCTATCTGCACTCAGCACCTCGTTGGCTCTGGCAGCCGTACCTGAAACTGCTTGAAATACTGCTTCGGTTTCATCCAGTATCCGAATTAATTCTTCAGATGTTGAGGAATCAAATAGATCTCGTATCGTTGTGATACGGTTAAAAAAGCTTTGATAAAAAACACGCTGTAAAGTCTTATCGATTACCTGTCCTGCCAAACTAGGTTCATTATTGCTTTTAATTTCTTCAATTGCCGCCAGGATATCGCTATCCAGCTTTAATGAATTAATGGTATCAATTTCTTGTGTCAGCGTTTGCAGATCGCCTGCATAGGCTGCAGCGATAGCGTCGCCATTAATCGGCGTTTCTCTACGCAATGTTCCAATGGTCTGAAAAGCCGTTACAGCCGATTGAATAGTTTGAATATCAGCCGCAACAACGCTTGCACTGCCTATCACGAGCGCAAGAATAGTTGAGCTCATGATCAATAATTTCCTTATTGAAATCATGAGGTTTTTAGATAGAAACATTATTAGGAGCCCTTTCATAAAATTAAACAATATAAATACGAACATCAATGATAATTATTATTATTTATAAAATCAATTTATATCTTATCAACAGTCTTTTGATATTACTGTTTACTCGTTAGAAATTTGCAATCAAGGTCGCGCGAATGGCTATTGGTGAACCCGGTGTAATGTTATTGTTGTTGTGTACCGAAGCAAAATAATTGGCATCAAATAAATTCTCAATATTTAACTGACCGCGAAACCGTTTGGTAAACTGTGCAAACAATGCCGCATCAACTCTTGTAAAATCAGGAATTCTGACCGTATTATCGGCCGAAGCAAACATTTCACCACGATAAATCACGCCAACCGCCGCTCCCACTTTAGGAGTAATATCGTATCGATTCCAGGCGGAGAATGTATGCCGAGGAAGCTCCCCTACCGTAGCTCCTTTTTTTGCCACTCCGGGTACTTCACTGGTAAATTCACCGGTTTGATAGGCATAACCGCCCATTACACTCCAATCTGAAGTCAATTGACCATTGAGACTGATTTCTACACCTTCTGTACGCTGCCCCTTAGCTAAAAAGGTTCGTGTCGGATCATTCGGGTCAGCCGTGATCACATTGGTCCGATCCAGTTGATAAACAGCGCCTGTTAATGCCAAATCGGGACGGATATCCCATTTAACTCCGGTCTCCAGTGTCGTGAATTTCTCCGGCCTAAGCGTATCGACTGTCACGTTCAAGGATGTCAATTGATCGCCAGCACGCGGCACATAAGCCTGACTGTAACTGGCATAAAAAGAAACCGGCTCAATAGGTTTATAAATAACCCCAAAGCGCGGAGCGATCAAATCATCCCTTGTTTTCAAGTGGTCTCTACCCGCATTCCTCTGCCGGAAATCCACCTCAAACATGTCATAGCGCACGCCTGCAATTAATTGCAGCTGCGGCAGCAACTCAATCTGATCCTGGATATATAAGGATGTAACGTTGACAATACTACGATTATGCGCATCCGTATCTCGGGTTAAAAAATCCACAGGTGCGTTCGTAATTGGATTATTCAGGGGCACCCGCAAATTGACTTGCGACACATCGTTATTAAAAAAACCGTTCTTTCTCTGATTGTGAGTTTCCTGACGCCCCACCTCGATACCTGCCATCAATGTATGTGAAATCGGCCCGGTGTTGAGTGAATAGAGCAGATTTGTCTGATTAAAAACATTCTCACGCGTTGTTTCGTTGTTATATGCTCCAAGCGATATCAATCCGGCAAACACCTGACTATTGGCAAAGATATTTTGGTAGAACTTATCATACGTTGTATAGTTCGTACGATTCTGCAACGTAACTCCGGAATCAAATTTGTGCTCGATGAGAGAATTGAACGAAAGCACATTAATATTCGCATTACTGCGTTTCGGGTCGCCAAAAAACTGAGATTCATGCACATTGACAGGCCGTCCTAAGAATGAAGGAATGCCTCGATCAGCAGTACGATCATCGTGAAATCGCTCCATGCCTGCAACTATCTTGGTGCGATGTGTTGGTTTGATCGTAATGGTCGGAGATATTCCAAGACGCTCCATATTGACTCCATCACGAAAACTGCCAGCATCTTCGTACAGAGCATTCAAACGAACGGTAGCCACATCATTAATAACATAGCCGACATCAGCAGTCATTCGTTTCTGATTGAATGAGCCTCCTTGAAAAGTAAACTCCCGAACTGGATCCCAGTTGGCCTGCTTCGACACACGGTTTACCACACCACCCGAACCGCCACGGCCAAAAATCATTCCGTTAGCGCCTTTGAGTACTTCAACACGCTCAATATTGTATAAATCGCGATAAAATTCGGCATCATCCCGTATACCATCAATAAAAAAATCTCCGGTCGAACGATTACCGCGAAAAACCAACGCATCACGATTGCCTTCTCCCTGTGACACACCAACACCGGGTACATAGCGAACTGCATCGCCCAGACTACGAATTGATTGATCTTTAATCAACTCATTGGTTATTACTGAAATGGCTTGTGGAACATCGCGCAATAAAGTATTGGTTTTTGTCGCTGTAGTGGTGCTCATCGCCGTATAACGACTCGTACTATCGGCAGTGATTTTAATTAAGGGCAAAGTAACGATCGATTCAGCACTTGAACCTGAACCTGATTCGACTGGTTGTACTGCAATAATATAACCCTCAGCTTGCTTATTTATTTGTAATCCAGAATTCTCAAGCAATTGATTCAAAGCCGACTGAATTTCAAAATTGCCATCGAGTCCAAAAGTCACTTTTCCCTGGAGCAAAACAGGATCGGCAATCAGCTTAATTCCCGACTGTTCCACAAACTGATTGACAGCATCTTGCAAAGAGCCGGCTGGAATACTGAAGGTACGTATAGTTAAAGGAGTATTTATTGATTCTGCAAAACTTGATTTTGGAGGAAAAGTTAGCGTCAAACCGAAATTTAACAATACTGCATAGAAACAGACACACTTAACAATCCTGCGGATAATCATAATGAATTAAGACACAAATATTTTGCTATTTTAGCAAGCACTTTGAGGTATTTTATGTAATATAGCAGCGCTATTTAATGAAGGATGAGTATTACACAAGGAAAATAAGCACGCAAATATAGATAATCGTTTGACCGAACCTGGATCTAATTTCTACGGATTCAATTTCTACTCTTTAGGGCAAAAATTGATTGAAATATGCAGGCGCATATTTGCTGCTCATAGCGGTGCGCTTTTTCAATACAAATCAAGATATTCTTGGCACAAAAAAGATTTAAAATATACTGAAAACGGTCTGATAAGATAACAATGCTATTGTAGCATCTTTCAGCCACGCCACTTTGAAGCTACCCGACACTCATTCCTACTATGCAGCATTTTCACACATGCAAGTCGATTGAGTAGAAAAAGATTGAGATACCAGATCTTGCGTCTGGGATTTTTGCTCCAGCGTTTGATCCAAGACCTGTTTGACATGGCACGCACATAAACCACACTGCTCCGTAACACCGAGGCAAGCCTTTAAATCTCTCATCCGGTCCGCACCCTGATAAATTGCTTCCCGCAATGCTCTTTCTGTAACTCCTTTGCAAATACATACGTACATATCGAATACCCTGTAATCTAAAGTTCAGTTAAATTTATTATCAAACAAAACAAAGATCAAAGAATTATTAATAATGAGAATGATTCTTAATTATACCGAATTAATTGTAAAAAGCAACTTATTTCGATAACTACTACTCAGCAATATATGGTTGAACAGTCTTGTGTTTAGACTTTGCAACCAATAAAAACTATTGAGTCAATACAAGACATATAGGATACTAGCTAACTTCTGATTTAAGCGCGTAAACACCACCACTCAGCGCATAACTTTCTATGGTAAATAATCCTAATTTTCACGGGTAATTTAATGTTCATTAGCGTTCTTGATCTTTTCAAAATAGGTATCGGGCCATCGAGCTCGCATACTATGGGTCCTATGGTCGCAGCCAAAGATTTTCGTGACCGTATCCAGATTTACGTTTCCGATCACAAGATTCCATCCTTTCTGCAAGTTCGTTGTACTTTGCGAGGTTCTCTGGCTTTTACCGGCAAAGGTCATGCTACCGATCGAGCTGTAACTTTAGGCATGCATGAATACACACCGCAAGGATTAGCCAAACTGAATGTTAATGAGTTATTTGAACAACTTTGGCAACAAACAACGATTCAGATCCAAGAGTCCATCACAATTCACTTCAATCCGGCAGAAGATATTATCTTCGATCGTGGAGAACCTTTGCCAGAACATCCCAATGGCATGATTTTTCAACTGTTGGACGAAACTGGCAAGACGTTGTTAACCGAAACCTATTTTTCTATTGGCGGGGGGTTCATCACCACATTACCGGAAATTGGCAAACTTGTAGCACCAATTAAAATAGAAGCAACCAGCTCCTGTGGTTTTCCTTTTGATTCAGCTAATCTGATGATGAAAATGTCAGCCGATAGCAATTTATCAATTTCCGCCATGAAGCGCAGCAATGAGGTAGAGCGCATTAATGAGAAAGAACTCAATGCAGGACTGGATGCAATCTGGAACGCAATGCAAACTTGCCTGGAAAATGGATTGATCGCGGAAGGCCGGTTACCCGGCGGTTTAAATATTAAACGGCGCGCGCATGCATTGTTTGAACAATTAAAGAGCAATCCTCAAAAGGCCAACTTAAATGACTGGCTATGCGCCTATGCCATGGCGGTTAATGAAGAAAATGCAGCCGGACATATGGTGGTTACCGCACCGACCAACGGTGCAGCGGGCGTAATACCAGCCGTTATTTACTATGCAGTAAAACATGAAGGTGCAACGCTGGAACAAGTACGGGATTTTTTGCTGGTAGCTGGGGCGATCGGAGGGTTAATCAAACATAATAGTTCAATCTCCGGGGCGGAAGTTGGGTGTCAAGGAGAAGTAGGCTCAGCTTCGGCCATGGCGGCGGCAGGTTTGTGTGCTATAAAAGGTGGTACTACACAACAAATTGAGAATGCTGCTGAAATTGCATTAGAACATCACTTAGGCATGACTTGTGATCCTGTGGGCAGCCTGGTTCAAGTACCATGCATAGAACGCAACGGATTCGGAGCCATTAAAGCATACACAGCAGCATCCCTGGCAATTCGCGGCGATGGCCAACATTTTATGTCATTGGACAACTGCATCACCGCGATGAAACAAACCGGATTGGAAATGTCAGTAAAATATAAGGAAACCTCACTGGGCGGTTTAGCTGTCAGTATTACGGAATGCTAATCAACCTTTATTGCTACCGTTACAATTTGCTGATCATATTACGCACCCTTCTAACAACTAAGAAAACTCCAAGCACTACGACCGGAATCGCAAACCCGGTCAGCAATTCTACATTGATATCATGCTCTGCTGCCTTAAACGCTTTTAATCCGTAACCGATGATACCCAGCAGATAATAACTCAATACAACTACGGACAAGCCTTCAACCGTTTCCTGCATACGCAGTTGTACGCGCGCCCGATTATCCATGGATTTAAGTAAATCACGAATCTGCGCTTCCATGGATAAATCTACCCGTGTGCGTAATAACGCCGATGCGCGCCCCAATCGCATCGATAGCGTTTCCAGCTTAGTATGAACTAGCTCACAAGTCCCCATTGCCGATGACAAACGCTGGATCATAAACTCCTGCAACATTTGCAAACCTTCAATCCGCTCCTTGCGTAACTCTGCAATGCGCAATTTTACAATATCATAATAAGCCCGAGACGCATTAAAACGATGACTGGTTTGTGCAGATAGGCGCTCTGTCTCTGCTGCCAAAAGAGTTAATTCATTAAGTAAATGTTGTTCGTCTTCAATACTGGTCAATATCACATTATTAGCAGTTAATTCGGCCAAACGCTGATCTGCACGAGCCAATTGCGGAATAATTTTGCGGGTAACGGGTAATGGCAACATCGCCAACATGCGATAAGTTTCAATTTCAAGAAGACGCTGTACCAAGCGTCCAATTTGACGACTGCGCAAATTCTCATCATGAATCAAGATACGACCGAAATTATCAGAATGAATCTGATTATCACTCCATACACTTGCGGCACCTCCTGCCACTCTGGAACCAATTACAGTCCCAGAAGCGAATAGCGCTGATAATTCATGCAAGCTGCGCTTGGGTCGTGATCGATCCTCCAGGGCAATATGCGTCGCAACTAGAAGTTCACCGGGTAAGCTGGCCAACCACTCCTGTGGTACATATGTAATCGCGGGATGCTCAAATGGAATATCAAACACTCTCACACGATAAACTGTATACGTCGAATATTCGGTATGACGTTCCCACCTAAGGCGAAACTCACCAAAATCCGCACTAAAATCATTCTCATTCGAATTGGGTGGGTTTATATTATAACGCCCACATAACTGGCAGATCAGCTTTCGCTCCTGCTCGATCCATTCTCGTTCAGACATCAGTACCAGATGTGAAAGCTCAAAAGGCGGCGCCAATAATTCGTATGCCACCGCATTCAATTCAGCATGCAGCTCTTGTCTTTCAGGATATTCGGGAATATTCAACGGCTTTTCTATTGCAGGCAGATTTGATTCAGTTAATGAGGACTGGAAAGTAAATAGATTCATAAATCACTTAGCTAGGTTTACCAACATGCAGCATACCTAATTTATTAAAAAAAGAATAAATCTTTTACGCAAGAATAATTTTCTCAAACCTAAGCTGTTACAGGATGCTTTTGCAGGCCAATATTGAAAATCTAATGAAGAGAATTATGTGATAAAAAGATCAACGTTCAAGTGAACGTTGATCGACTAACTATCAGGAAGGCAAACAAAGTCTAACACGGCAAATGTGAAGTATTTGTGATAAAAGCATAGACGACTTAAAGTTACATGACAACGGATTCCCATTATCGCTTAGTATTCAAAATACCAATGGGTACATTTTTTATGATGATCTGTGTATCATAAGCTGCATTATCTTAGATTCTTTTTGGAAACGCTCTCTAATCACTGACAAACCAGATTAAACAGGAAAACTTATGGGTGCCATTTTCTTTTATATTTTTATTTATTTCGTTGGATATTATGCATCTAATGTACTGAATATGTTGACAGTTCGACCATTTATCACAAACCGCTATATAGCTGCATTACTACCCGTATATGGCGTTGCGCTAACACACGCTTATGTAATCGTTAGTAGCCCACCTCCTCAAAGTGCAGACATGACTGTCGAATACGCATTGCTGGTGTTCATCACTTTACCGGTTGTTATAGTGACACTGGGTGCTGTATATTTCATGTGGAATAGTAAAGGTAAGCAAGATGATAGCTCGGATGAAAATGCATTTGATAATGCAAGCAAACCATCTGAAGCTGCCCACAATGAATTCACTAACCAGAAAGAAGAAATACAATCTGAAGTTGATTCAGTGACAAAGGAAAAAGAAACTAATCACAAAATGTAGAACAGCACTAATAACAATAAAAAAATCTAATGCGAGTATCCCACTGATACTATAAAACTTCCGCATAGTCTAAACATACAACAAGCCAAAGCTGAAAAATTGATACTAGGGATACGATGGCCGGTCGACAATGACGTGTTCTTTTTGTGCACTCAGTGTGCCCTGTTCAATAATCGCCAGTGTCAATCGCGAAATTGCCACACGCTTATTTGTATCTTCTTCGATAATATCTGTTTGCCAGACTTGTGTACGCCGACCAGTATGCAAGGGTGTGCAGATACCGATAACATGGCCTTTGGTAATCGCTCGGATATGATTAATATTTAATTCCAGCCCAACCGCACGGTATTGCTCCGGATTTATTGTCATCCAGCCAGATACACTGCCTAAAGTCTCAGATAACACACAACTTGCACCTCCATGCAATATACCAAATGGCTGTGTCGTACGTTTATCGACTGGCATGCGTGCTTTCAAAAAATCCATGCCCAATTCAATAAACTGAATGCCAATATGTTCTCCCATATTGGCATTCCGCAAACCTTCCAGATACTCAATAGTGTAATCTTTAAACCAAATCTTAGTCATTGAACACTCCTTTTTAATCTTTTGATAACGGATAAGCTCAATGATACAGAATCGTATCAGTATTGGAACTTTCCAAGTATATTCACACTCTCCACTTAGCAAGCCAACAGCTAATAACTTTCCCGGGCTGAAAATTATATAATTTATTGATAAGTCTCAGCATACTCTGATGAGAGTAAAAAACGTAACCAGGATAGTTTTCGATATGAAAAAGGATTGTTGATTTGTTTCTTTGACTTTAAATTATGCTAAATATTTATCTTTAAAGTCTTCTGAATGCACGGGCCTACCGGTAAGGTATCCTTGAACTAAATTACAACCTTCTTGCTTCAAAAATCCTAATTGCGCATCATTTTCTACGCCTTCTGCAACAACCATCAGATTTAAGCCTTCTGCCAAGCTCAGAATGGTACCAATGATTGCCATGTCTTTAGCACAATTTATCACATCATCCACAAATGATTTGTCAATTTTCAATACTGATAAGGGAAATTTCTTTAAATAAGCCAATGATGAATAACCAGTGCCAAAATCATCAATAGCAATTTTTACTCCCGCCACATGCAGTTGAGTAAGAATCTCACCGGATCGCTGTGGATTCTCCATCAGCACACCCTCCGTGATCTCTAGCATAAGGTTCTGTGGTAATAAACCGGATTCACTCAGCACCCCATTGATCATTTCCAGAAAATCTTCCTGAACAAACTGACGTGGAGATACATTAACAGAAATATAAAAATCTTTAAGGCCTGCATTTTGCCATTGTTTCGCTTGATAACATGCACTTCGCAAAGCCCATGCACCAAGAATTTTAATTAAACCGCTATTTTCTGCCAATGGAATAAATTTTATCGGTGGAATAAAACCTTGATTAGGATTTTTCCAACGCATCAAGGCTTCTGCACCTCTTAATTGACCAGTTTGTGCACAGAAAATCGGTTGATAGTGCAACATAAATTCACCATTCTCAATCCCTTGATACATAGCGGACTCCAATGATAAATCGCTTCTCTCACTATCATCAACTTGATCGCTATAAATTTTCCAGTGATTCTTGCCCAGTGTTTTCGCTCTATACATCGCGACCTCGGCGTGCCGATATAAATGTGAAGCACTGCTTCCATGCTCTGGATATAAGGATATACCTAAGCTTGCGCTAATATGAAGGGTGTGTTCACTAATACGAAATGATTGCTGTAATGCCGTCAATATTTTTCTTACGATCATCTCAATATTATTCTGCCCTACTCCTATCATTATCATAGAAAATTCGTCATCACTGACACGTGCCACAGTATCACTACGTCTGACGCAATTTTGTAGACGCTCTGCAACACCCCTGATTAGCTCATCACCAATACTATGTCCCAGCAAATCATTAATTTTTCTATATCCGTCCAAACTTATTACCACCAATGACAAAAAGCTTTTCTCTCGCTGCGCAGTTTGAATATTCATACCAATACGGTCATCGAGTAATACCTTTCCAGGTAATCCTGTCAAGGTATCGTGTGTTGAGAAATAAGCCAGGCGAGTCTCACTTTCCTTCCAATGTGTAGCATCGAATGCAATAACAATATATTGATCGTCCACTAATCGATGAATGTAGCAGTCAACCCATATCGGCAGCATGAGCTGGCGTAGAACGCGACAAATAAGAGTCTGTTTCTCGCCAGTCTTCCTTGCCTTTTCCTGAGCATCCCAAAATAATGCTATATCTTCAGGTTGAATGTATAACCCAATCGACTCATGAAGCAAACCCTTAGATAATTGTAAAAATTCCTGTGACGATTTGGATGCTTGTTGAATAATTCCTTGTGCATTAATGCACACGGCAAAATCACATATATCTGATAGTAAATTGAAAGAAACGCGTGAATTCACTAAAAGAGCTCCATATATGTCGAAATGTTGATTTTCTTAGAAACTATACTTCGTAATTATTCTTGACTAACAAGCATACTTCTTCACACCTAGGCTTTTACTTTTTCAAATTAAATTAAAAAGCTAAGTAGTAAATTGAACATTACGGCTTAACAAGTTGATTTCTTGAGATCAAGTTATACTGATTGCAAGTACAAGAAGTAAAAAGTTAGTGGTGTAACCTTGTATACATAAGTTGATGTTGCTTGCCACCAAAGAAATGGAGAGATGCACTTTTTGAGCAGAAGCGGAGCCTTATGTACCGATGAGAGGAAGCAGAATTAGCGAGAAATGGTCCTTATATAAGGACTTGATTTATAAGTATCTAATGAAGAATTATCAGCTCTAGTTCGGCAGAAACAATGTGTTAATGCCTGGCAATTTCCTAATCTGGATGGTATTCGCTAGTGAAAGAACTAGCGAATAATGTTCTAATCGGCTTAATGCAGTGACTACACGTTTAATGTGTGAGATCAGTAGTGTCCGGCAATTTAGTTGAATAGATTCAGTTGGTTGTTGTTATGGTGAGTGATCATTTGCATCTCAGTATTTTTAAGTAATTGATCTAGGTTAGTTTTCTCGAAAAGAGTTAGGCTCAGGATTTGTAGGATTGTGTAAAGTGAAGTCTCGGTATTGAGTCGCTTTTTTACGATGGCAACCAAGACATAAACCGAGATGGCAATCCATATCTGTGTCTTGACTGCGTTTTCAGTGGTTCCGTAGAATTGCTTGATACGAAGATGTTGTTTGATCCACTTGAAGAATAGTTCGATCTGCCAGCGACAACGATAAAGCTGAGCGATGGTCAGTGCAGGTAAATCGAAGTTGTTGGTTAGAAATACCAGATGCTTGTCGTGTTCGGCATCATAGAACTTAATACGTCGTAGGTGCTGCGGGTAATCCTTGCTGGCCTTCGTAGCGGTCAATGCAATGGTCTGATCGCATCGCAGTCCCGTGGATTTGTCCACTGAGTGAGAGTAGACACGGCGAAAAAGGAGACTGGATTTAGCGCGCGTTACAAAAAATGCTTGTGCTTGATGCATAGTGAACCAGCGAGCAAAGTCGGTAAAGCCCCGATCCATGATGTAAAAGCTGCCAGCTTCGGGGATCAGGAAATCGAGCACATTGACTTCGTGCATCTTGCCGTCGCTGATATGGATGAACGTTGGAATGTTGCCGCGTAGATCAAGCAGTGTATGCATCTTGACGGCAGCTTTGGTCTGACGAAAGCGCGCCCATGGAAAGACGCTCAAACACAGATCGATGGTCGTGGTATCGAGTGCATAGACTGTCTGTTCCAACTCCACCGCTAAGCTATCGCTGGAGTAAAGCTTTCTGGCGATCTGGATCAAGCTCATCGCGAAATCCATGTAGATGCGACAATCGCGCTGCTCGTTGGCATCGGCCAACGTACTCTTGGCGATGTTGCCTCGTATGCCCAAGTGATAAAGCTTAGCTTGGTGAGCGCGCAGACAGGTTTCGATGTTGCGCAGACTCTCGCGGTAAGTCAGCTGCGCGAAAGCCATGCAAAGAAATTGATCGAGATGCGAAAGAGTCTTGGTGGGATATTTGGAAGGGTAACGCTGTACACAGCGGCGGAATGTGTGAAGGGGCAAGTAATCCATGAGTTGTGCGAATACCAATTTGCCTGAATGCATGATAAGAAGCCACGTAGGGAAACCTCCAGTTTCGCAAAAAATTCACTTTCAAATCGGTGACACCCCCAAACATACCATTTCATTCTACAGATCAATCTGTTATACAATCATCTTGGGTAAATTGCCGGACACTACTGGTGTGAGATCTTAAAAAACAGTGCTTCTAGGCTAATTAGACTAACTAAGCATCTTTTATTCTAATCATCTTCACTGTCTTGCCTATGATCTTTGCCAGGCCTGGATGATTCATACTCATAGTTCATTGAATTGCCCCGACGTCCCAGTACAACCGAGATGATACCATCACCGTATTTAAGGCATGGTATGATTAATTTATCACCTTGTACCGCTGCATAACATTCACTGAGATCAGTAGTATAGCTAATTGGACAGTTTTTAACTGTCTACCAGCTTAACATCAATTATCTGACTAACAGTATTTAAAGTTGTAACTACAGCGGTAGCTTTTTTGATAATGACGTCAGTTGCAGTTGTGTCTATATTCAAACCGAGAAGATTCAAACCTGAATCGGCAAGACACGAATTCAAAGTACCGTCACTAAGGTTTCTCACAACCAATTGAGAACCTGGCACACTGTTATCAAGAATAAAAATGGAATTGCCTTCCACCGCAATAGTTTCAGCCATAATAGACTGTATATTTGCAATAAGCAGTGATATTGCACAAGACATTGTTAAAATAATTTTTTTCATAAAATCTCCTGCAATATTAGTTTATTGGAAAACTTAGCTGTCGATTCTTTATTCATCGTATTATCATCAAGATATCTGACAGCCTTAGAAGTTTCGTTAGGCAGATAAAATATAATCATAATTTCGGTAAATATTGCGAAAATACAACAATAGTCAGAAACTCACTCAAAAAGATTCCTGCACAACCTCGCCTGGCAGTGCAATAACCAACTAAAATAGAGGGGGTTAAAAGACAGCTGGAGCAAAAGATGCAGATGAGTTTTGGAACACTGGAATTAGCAGAGCGATTGAAGCGAGAAAATGTTCTGGTGAAGATTGATGCCCTAATTGAGTGGGAGGACTTACGTCCGAAACTTACGGGTTTATACAAGCGCGAGTTATCGCATGGTGGAGGCCAAGAGCCGTTTGATGGGTTGTTGATGTTCAAAGCGATCCTGCTAGGTCAGTGGCATAGTTTATCGGACGCTGCGTTGGAGCAAGCACTGTGTGTATGCATTGATTTTCTGCAATTTTGCGGACTGTCCTTGTCGGATGCGATACCGGACGAAACCACTTTGTGCCGGTTCCGTAACCGACTAATAACCAACGACCGGCTAGATGATCTGCTGGCCACTATTAATGAACAGCTTCAATCCCACGGATTGATGATCAAGGGTGCGACAGGAGCGGTCATTGATGCCACGCTGATTGAGTCAGCGGCACGCCCTAAAAAGACCATCACACTGGAAGTGGATGCCGAAGAAGGTAAGGTTGTTCAGTTTGAAGATGGTAGTCAGCCTGGAATCAACTGTATCGAAGAACAAAGCGCGGATCCGGATGCGACCTGGCTAAAGAAAGGCAGGAAGTCGCAGTTTGGCTACCGCAGTTACCTGGTGGTGGACGCACAAGACGGCTATGTGCGCGGGGTTCACACCGCCCCTGCCAACCAGAGCGAAATGATGCATTTCGAAGCCGCTATCGATGGTGCGCATATCGAGGCGAATCGGGTGTATGCCGACAAGGGATCCGCCAGCAATGCCAATCGGCAATTTCTAAGAAAGCAAAAGATCAAGAGCGCAATCATGCATCGCGCGTACAAGAATAAACCCCTCTCGTCACGCCAGAAGCTGGCGAATCAATTGATCAGTAAAAAACGCTATATTGTCGAACAGTGTTTCGGCACAATCAAACGCTTATTCAGAATGGAACGCGCCAGCTACTTCGGTACGACGAAAGTCAACGCCCAAGTCATACTGAAAAGTATCTGCATGAATCTAAAGAAAGCAGCCAACAAAATCTTCGTAGACCAACCATTAAGGGGAGCGATCCGTCCAAATATTACATAAGGGGGAAAAATTCACCTAAAAAAAGGAAAAAACTTCACTTTCTATTAAAGTGACGTGCAACAAGTGTCACTTGGAAAATTTTCTCTGTCGCTACAGCAAAATTCTTGCGGTTGTGCAGAGGTCTTTCAAATCAATTGCCCTAAACCAAAGACTGAGCTAAATATGTTATTCGCACCCTCATGCAGATGTGGCATTGCCAAACCAACTTCGAGAATTGCTTCGAAGGGCGGATTCATATGGTAGTTACCCAGCAATAGCGGTATTAAGAAAGTGTAATTGCTTTCATGAGGGGCAAGGCTTACCGGATCTGATTCTTTGCAGCATTCACTTCCGGATCCACCAAGAAAATCAACAGTAGATTGAGTACCGTGATCGATCACTAATATATATGAGCTAGTATCGACAAGCAAAAAAGATCATAGCCTCGATTTAAGAAAATTAAAATTCCAATCCAGAAACGTAACGCTTTATTTTAGAAAATACGAGTACCAAAGCTCTCAAAATAATATTGATCAATTTCATCACGAGAGAACTGGTGATTTTGTCCGCCGCGCTGGACGATTTTTAAGGAACCCATCAACGAACCCAACTGCCCTGTAGTTTGCCAATCCAGATTATTGACGATACCGTATAGCAATCCGGCACGATAGGCATCGCCGCAACCGGTGGGATCGATGATTTCTTTAGGCTTAACACTAGAGATCTCAAATTTCTTGCCATCGGCGTAAATGAGGGAGCCTTGCGCACCCAGTGTGATGATCAGGGCTTTGGCTTTGTTCGCCAGGGATTCCAGATTGATTCCTGTACGGTCTTGCAGCATCTGACCTTCATAGTCATTGACGGCGATGTAATCGGCCTTGTCGATAAAATCGAGTAGCTCCTCTCCGTTATACATCGGTAGCCCCTGTCCCGGATCAAAAACAAACGGAATGCCGGCTTTGTAAAATTCGCGCGCATGCTGCATCATGCCATCGCGTCCGTCCGGCGCAATAATGCCCAACTGAATATCGCGGGTTTCCTGCACGGAATTAAGATGTGAGAAGTTCATCGCTCCCGGATGAAACGCGGTGATTTGATTATCATCCAGATCAGTGGTAATGAAGGCTTGCGCAGTGAAAGTATCGGCTACGTGCAGTACATGTTCCTGGGTCAGGCTTAATCGCTCAAAGCGTGCGGCATAAGGCGCATAATCATCGCCGACGGTCGCCATCATGACAGGCTCACCACCCAGCATTTTTAGATTGTATGCAATATTACCGGCACAACCGCCGAATTCGCGGCGCATTTCAGGAACCAGAAATGCGACATTCAATACGTGAATTTTCTCAGGCAAAATGTGATTCTTAAATTGATCCTGGAAAACCATAATATTATCGTAAGCGATAGAACCACATATCAATGTGCGCATTATTCGGTTTTCACCTCGATTAATAGAGCTGACTTTATTGGGTCAGGCACCCTGCTTCCAGGCCAAATCCGGTTCACGCGCAGCCTTGACATCATCCAGCTTACGCACCGGCATAGCATGCGGCGCGCCTTTCACCATATCCGGTTGTGTTTCGATTTCCTGCAGGATTTCTTTCATTGATGTAACAAAGGCATCCAGCGTCTCTTTGGATTCCGTTTCGGCTGGTTCGATCAACAAGCATTCGGGAACCAACAGCGGGAAATATGTCGTGGGGGCATGATAACCTTTATCGAGCAGGCGTTTGGCGAGATTCATCGCGGTTACGCCGGTTTTATCCTTAATATCTTTCAGCGTTACGATGAATTCATGGCTGGCACGGCGATTAGGATAAGCAATTTCAAATCCTGCTTTGCGCAATTCAGCCATCAAATAGTTGGCATTCAGTGTAGCAAACTCGGAAATACGATGCATACCATCCAATCCCAGCAAGCGTACATAGATATATGCGCGTAGCAGCACACCGGCATTACCCATGTGTGCGGATAATCGGCCAATGGATTGCGGTTTGTCTTTTTCAGTAATCCAGCGATAGGTCTCGCCATCCTTGGCAACAATCGGAATCGGCATAAAAGGTAACAAGCGCTCCGCCACGCCTACCGGCGCAGAACCCGGACCTCCACCGCCATGTGGAGTCGAAAAGGTTTTGTGCAAATTGATATGTATCACATCAAACCCCATATCGCCCGGTTTCACTTTACCCAATACCGCATTCAGATTGGCACCGTCGTAATACAGCAAACCACCCGCCTGATGCACCACACGACTCATTTCAGCAACATTTTTTTCAAACACGCCTAATGTCGATGGGTTAGTCAGCATCAACCCGGCGGTTTTTGGCCCAACGGCGGCTTTCAATGCGCCCAGATCCACATTACCATCTTTGTCAGTAGCAATCTCCACCACTTTGAAACCGCACATCACGGCAGTAGCCGGATTTGTACCGTGCGCAGCATCGGGCACAATGATTTCAGTGCGTTCAAAATCGCCGCGCGATTCGTGATAGGCACGAATCATCATGACGCCGATCAATTCGCCCTGAGCACCGGCCATCGGTGTCAAGCTGACACCGGCCATGCCGGTAACCGATTTCAGGATTTCCTGCAACTCATACATGCAAGCAAGATAACCTTGCCCGGTGTCTTCCGGTGCCAGTGGATGCCGGGACAGAAATTGCGGCAACATCGCTAAAGAATTACACGCACGCGGATTATATTTCATCGTGCATGAACCTAGAGGATAAAACTCGGTATCTATTGAAAAATTCTTTTGTGATAAGCGAGTGAAATGACGCACCGTATCCATCTCGGAAACTTCCGGCAGCAGCACTTTCGATTTGCGCTGCAGATTCTGCGGAATTGCAGACTTGCTTGCCGGTTTTGCCGGTGATTGGGAATAATTAAAACGCCCTGGGCGCGAGTGTTCAAATATCAACATGATCTATAGATTCAATCTCAATTTATTGCTTCAAGGCAGCCATGGCTGCGTCATAATTAGGTTCATCCGCAATTTCCGGAACCAGTTCAGCATGAATGATTGTGTCTGATTCATCCAACACAATTACCGCGCGCGCTGTAATTCCACCAAATGGGCTATCGGCGATTAAGACCCCGTAATCCTTCATAAAATTGGCACCACGCATGGTCGATAATGTAATCACCTTATCCAAACCTTCAGCGTCGGTAAATCGGCTCATGGCGAAAGGCAAATCCGCGGCAATAATCAATACTACGGTATTATCCATATTACTTGCCTGCTGGTTGAATTTACGGGTTGAAATGGCACATACCGGCGTATCCAGACTGGGGACAATATTCAATACTTTCTTTTTTCCTGCATATTTGGCCAATGTAACATCCTGCAGATCTCGATTGACCAAAGAAAATGCCGGTGCCTTTTGACCGACTTTGGGAAAAGCACCTTCAATTTGGATGGGATTTCCTTTGAGAGTAACCATGATTTTTCCTTAACGATATAGTTGAAAGTAATAGGTTTAAGTAAAGCGAGGTTAATTAACCAAGCACTTGCTGCATGGCGGTTGCATAATTTCGCAAATCAGATTCAGTCTTGGTTTCCGTTGCACAAACCAACAAGGTATTACCCAATTCGGGATATTGCCCTTGCAAATTATATCCCCCCAGAATGCCTTTCTGCTTCAGCTTATTCAACACATCCGCAACAGGTTGAGACAGGGTTAATGGGGCTTCATGGAATACAGGTCCGCTGAATGTTCTTTCCACTCCCTTGATCTTCACCAGCTGTTCGATCAATTCCAGCGTATTGGCGTGAGATTGTGCCGCAACCCGGCGCAATCCTTCCGCTCCCACTAACGACATAAAAATAGTGGCTGCGGTCACCATCAACCCTTGATTGGTACAAATATTGGATGTTGCTTTTGAACGACGGATATGTTGTTCGCGCGCCTGCAGGGTCAGCACAAATCCTTCTTTGTCATCCAAATCCGTAGTACGGCCAATAATACGTCCAGGCATCTGACGCACCAGCTCGTTTTTACACGCCATAAAACCAAAGTATGGACCACCACTGGATAGAGGTATTCCAAGTGGCTGACCTTCACCGACAGCAATATCGGCGCCTTTGCTACCCCACTCTCCAGGAGGAGTTAATACTGCCAACGTGGTTGGATTAACGACACCGATAGCAAAAGCATTCTTGCTATGCGCCCAATCGGTCAATGCATCGACTTGTTCCAACACTCCAAAGAAATTAGGCTGTGGAATCACCAGAGCGGCAAAATCTTCATGATTCGAATTGGCTAATGACTCCGGTAGAATTTGCCCGCATTCAGTGCAGTAAGGCAATTCCACCACTTCAATTTTTTGATTGCTGACAATAGCACGAACCACTTGACGATAAACAGGATGAACTGTTTGCGGAATCAAAATGCGCCGCGACGATTTGTGCGAACGCACTGCCATCAAAGCAGCTTCAGCAAGAGCCGTAGCGCCATCATACATGCTGGCATTGGATACATCCATACCGGTTAGAGAAGCCATCATGGATTGATATTCATACAATAACTGCAAAGTCCCTTGACTGGCTTCCGCTTGATAAGGTGTATAGGAAGAATAAAACTCTCCGCGCGTGGTAATTTGCCAGACCGCCGCAGGTATATGATGCTCATAAGCACCTGCACCAATGAAGTTTTGATAAAACCCATCTTGAGTAGCACGTGCCATCATCAGTCGAGTTATTTCCATTTCGCTCAGTCCGGGAGGAACGCCTGTTAATTCATCGCTGATCAATTCTTTTGGAATTTCATCAAAAAGCTCTTCAATTGTTTTTGCGCCAATGCTGGCAAGCATTTCGGCAACATCTTCTTTGGTATGTGGAATAAACGGCATGATTTATCTAGAAAACTTTTAGAAATAAGACATTAAAATAGTAAAACAAAATACATTTCAATCCTGGATGGATATTAGTGATCCTCGTTCTCGACCAACTCGTTATAAGCAGTTGCATCCATTAATCCATCCAGCTCGGCTGTATTGCTGGGTTTTAATTTAAATAACCAGGCGGAATAAGCATCTTCATTTATTTTTCCCGGTTCGTCGACCAGCGGAGAATTCACCGCGGTAACTTCACCAGAGATAGGAGAGTATACATCTGCAGCTGCCTTGACTGATTCCGCAACTGCGCATTCCTCTTTTTGTTTAAGTACACGTCCAACTTCCGGTAATTCGATAAACACCATATCACCGAGTAATTCCTGTGCATGATGGGTAATACCAACAGTTACTGTGCCGTCCGCTTCGGATTTTACCCATTCATGAGATTTGCTATATTTTAAATGTGTTGGAATACTCATTTTTCACTCCGGATTAAAGTAATCTAATATTTTTAATTAATTGTTATTAAACCAATACCTTGCCATTTCGCACGAATGGATATTTTACCACCTTTACGCGCAGCTTTTTATCGCGGACGATGACATCGACTTCATCTCCAATGGTTATTTGCGTGGGGATACGTGCCAAAGCAATCGATTGGTTCATGGTTGGCGAGAATCCGCCACTGGTAATCTCACCCGAATACTCAACGCCATCTTTTTGTCCGACAACTTGTTGATGGCTTCTCAGTACACCACGATCAACCAGTACCAATCCTACCAATTGATGCGTAACCACGGTACCTAAAAGTACCTGTTTACCAATGAAATCACGCTCGCTTTTCAGATCAACGGTCCAAGCCAATCCGGATTCCAACGGGTTTTTCGTCTCATCCATATCTTGACCGTATAAATTCATACCTGCTTCCAAACGCAGCGTATCACGCGCGCCCAATCCGGCAGGAGCAACGCCGACATCATATAACGACTTCCAGAATGCAGGCGCATCGGCAGCGGGCAAAATGATCTCAAAACCATCTTCGCCGGTATAGCCCGTACGTGCAATGAAGTATTGCCCGACAACTGCGGATTGAAATTGTTTCAGATCTTCTGTCGCTGACTGAGAATTTGAAATGACTTGCCAGACCTTAGCGCGAGCATTGGGCCCTTGCACGGCAACCATGGCAAGATCGCGTCTTGGTGTAATTTCGAGATTAGGTGCCCATTCATCACGTTTTTTGAGCATCCAGGCGACATCCTTATCCGCTGTACCGGCATTGACCACGATGCGGAACCAGGTTTCAGACAGGAAATAGATGATCAGATCATCGATAATGCCTGCTTGCGGAGTCAGCATGCAGGAATATAGCGCTTTGCCGGGAAGCGTCAATTTATCAACATTATTTGCCACCAGTCGACGTAGGAAATCACGCACATTGTCGCCTTTAATATCCACTGGCAACATATGTGAGACATCAAACATGCCTGCATCCTGACGGACTTTATGGTGTTCGTCTAACTGTGAGCCGTAATGTAACGGCATATCCCAGCCACCAAAATCCACCATCTTGGCATTCATATCACGGTGGGTTTGATTAAGGGGTGTCATTTTCAGCACGGAATTCTCCCGGAAATAAATAAAAGTCATCTCAGATGGCTTCGCACCCCTCTGTCCTTTTACCTGAGAGATTTACAGATTAGCATCCGCGTGCCCCTTCGGTGGCCAAAAACAATTCCTTGGCACTCTCCAGATTGCCCGTCACAAGCGGTTCTTAAGGAACAAGTCTGACTTGACCATGCCTGAGCGATTCCGGGGGGTTACGCCTTCGGCGGCGCTTCTTAATAATTAGCGCGCTCTCCTGCTTGGACTTCAAATGGCTGAGTGCGAACTATACTCTAGTAACAATGTTTTATACAAGCCATTCAAATAAATTTTCTGACAGATTACAAACAATGATGATCAAAAAAGCAAAGTGATAGGCAGATACAGAGAAAGTTCGAATGATCAACTTAAAATAATAAATAATTATTTTAATATCAGTCTCTTGAGAATCTTATCCCAATCGTTGCATGAGTATCTGATGCCGTTAATATGGCAGAAAAATGATCATCGATTTGAATCCACTGCGCACGACCAAATTTGATAGTGGCCGGAGTGAGCGGATCACATCCTCTTGCATTTTGCAATTCATCCGAAATATTCATACAAACTGAATGATATAGTTGCTGTGCCATGTCGATATCGGAATCAGGTATCGGGGCATCACGCGCAGTGGGACTTTTGTTCCGTCCGCCACTCATGCCCCGATAATAGGTGATTTGACGAAAAGCCGGATTATCATCGACCTCCACACGGGAAATCGTACTCCGGCCTTTATCTGCATACTCCTGCTTGGTATACAGGGATTCATTGATCTTCGTGTAATCTCGCGCCTGCAGAATTTCCCCAATCATTTCCAATGGTGTATTGATTGAAATACCCTCGATTTCAATCGTTTCTAAAGTTCTCTTTTCCAAACTACTAGTCCACCCTTGCGATGCAGCAATGCATAATATCGTGGTAATCCATAACAATATGGGCTTTCGGATAAAACAACCCTGCCATGAATTTTGCCATTTCATATTGTTCATCTCAACCTCCTTGTAAAAACATTAATGCGCATGTTCCCCAGGCGGTGGCATGATTTCGTCCTCCTGATTAAGTTGCCTCAATTGGAGTGTTAAGGCATCAAAATTTTGCCAACCGAATCCCTCGAATTGAGCCACCCATCGCGCACGTAAGTAACCGAAACGATCGGTAATAAATTCCATGTGTCCGGGAAACATTCCTTTGCCCGATAGATCAGGAACTGTTCTAACCCGCCGATAGAGCCAATAACTATCTTTGATTTCTGACCATCCCTCAATAACCACAGGAAAATTTGCAATTTCAGCGATTTGTTCTAACTCCCATGGCTCCAGGGCACGAATCGGTACCGCCAGAACCTCAGTATCTAGCGCCTTGATTCGGTCGGATGAAGCAGCTAACTGAAAAAAACGGTCTTTGGATTGTGGCCAGGAAAACAAAACCAGCAATACATTCTTGTGTAAACGAAAATCCCTTAAATTGCCACTGGAACCATCATTCGCTGCATAGTCAAACACTGGCGATGCGATGACAGGCATCTCGGGTAAAATCATGCTTCCCAACAAGCGTGAATCAAAACCACGCGATAATGCGTGAAGAAAATTGATCAAATCCCAGCGATCATCTTCGGACAAAGTTGCAGCAAAACCCGGCATCGGCGTCCCCGGGATACCATGCGTCAGCAGATGAAAAACATTACCTACGGTATATTGTGCCGTATGCTGTTGTGTGAGCAGATCGGTAGGATCCCGTACATCAGGATCGGCAACAGGCTGAGTACCCTTACCTTGCGGACCGTGACAGTTGATGCAATTTTCTGCGAACAGCCGGGAGCCATTGACAATGGAAATGGTATCAAAAGGTACCGTCGGCTTCAGATAAGTCTCAGGATAGGCTTCGATGGCCAAAGGCGGCAAAGCAATCGCCATGGAACTGATCCCCAGAATACCAGGCACTAAAATCTTTATCATCCTGCTCCAATGATACCTCTTACCCAACCAAACGGTGCACAATGCAATAAAGAACAAAACAACTCCAGACCACACCATTTCCTGCACATACGGTTCATCCCAAGTTGCATTGATCGAAAAACGGAATGGATAGGGCCAATTCTCAATCACCGTATGCTTGGCCGGCAACGTGTTGGCCAGGACGGTTGCAAGCAGCACCAGTAATAATGCCAACAAAAACTCAATGCCGACCCACTGCCTTAAATGTTTGGCACTGCGATGGGCCTGTTCAGTGCCATCCTCGAGCAGCATGGGAAGCCACCGGTAACGTGCTTGATAGGCGATCACCAAAATAACCGTCAAGACGCTGAGCTTCGCGATCAACAACCAGCCGTAAGGACTGGCAACCAGGGTATGATAAAAGGTTTCAACCAGGCGATCGGTGACAATCAAGCCGGTAATAGCCAGTAAAAGTATTACAGGCAACGCAACGGCCGAGAACTTCTTTAGATAATTTGCCGTTTTCAAATCTACTGCTTTACCGGATCCACTGTGGTTGCTGTATAAAATAAACAGAAAAGCCGGTAACGCACCAAACCAGGCACCTGCCAATAATATATGCACTGCATACGGGGCAACCGCTACAAACGACATTTCATCCGCACTGGAATGACTCATCAGCGTACCCGCTATCAACGGAAATGAAGCGGCAACCGCCCATAAAAGATAATGCCATCGTTCCCGCTTAACACGCTGAAAATAAAATATAACTATCAATAACATACTTGCCAGTATCGCACGCGCCACCCAAATATAACCAATCTGCGTCTTCTGCATGATTTCCAGCCAGGCAAATGGACTCCAAACGTTCGCAACAACTCCCGTTGCTTCCCCCGTGGTGACGGCCAGAATGCCCATCAATCCTAACAAGATGATACCTGCCATCCACGGAAACCATCTTTCCAGCCGGACAACCCAGGAGGCTCCAAACAATGCTTTCTGTTGGCCAATAATTACCAGAAAAATACAACTTCCGAACAAAATTAAATTGGCGGTCAATTGTGACCACCGTGCAATTGCAGCAATGATTTCAATCATGGTTTTACGATAGGAACATTTCTATTATTGTGATAATTCCCGCAAGACAAATTGTGATAGACAACAACTCGATCAGCAGGCAATTCAGAATTTTCTAGGCTCAGATAAAATTATTAAAACATTCTACCTTGAGTTGAAGGATATTCAAGCCTGCAAATTATACAAATTTGCAGATTGCCATGCCTGTTGCCTGAGGGTTGATTGCTACTATTTGTCGATTGAACCAATAGCCCCGCCTTTGCTGGATTCAGATGCATAAAACATATCAATCGCCAATCACCACGTCGATCATATATTTCGAGAACATGCGGAAAAGTTCTCACCTGCTGAACTCGGGGGTGCATCCGTATATCGTCTTGAATCTGCCGTGCTTTGATGGATGATATGCACCGCCGACGCAGAGTGATGCTGGAGGAATTACCGTGCAATGGCAAACTATGAATAAAATTGGTAAATTACGTCATCATAAAACAAACTGTAAAACCAAAGAAGAACGGAACGGGGTACTGAATAAACGCAGATGCGATTCCGATGGGTTGGGTAGCAAGCCATCTTTTACTGTTAAAGTAAACATGGCTTGCCGGATTGTTTCTCGACTATCTATTTGAGATGCATGCTATTTTTGACCGATTTTACTCCGGCGACACCGCTGGCCACTTCGATCGCTTTATTAATACTGGCGGAGGAGCTTACAAAGCCGCTGAGCTGCACTACCCCCTTGAATGTTTCGACATTAATTTCGGTAGCCTTCAGTGTCGGTTCATTCAGTATGGCGGCTTTTACCTTGGTGGTAATAACAGTATCGTCAAAATATTCTCCTGTCCCTTCCTGTTTATGCGTTGATCCGCATCCCACGATAGTGAGTAATGCCACAGTCAAAAAAGATAAAAGGAATAATCTCGTGAAGTACTTCATAATTCAATCTCCTGTCAATTGCTCATCTCAAACGATCAGCTTAATTAGATCAATAAAACCCGAACTGGTTATTCAACCAACCTTCTCATACTACACTTGCAATTATGATCAATCTAGTGACGCATGCTCGCCATTTGTTTGCATGTTTCGGCACAGTCTCTACAGGCTTCGACACATTGATCCATATCTCCGATTTTTTCGCAATCTATTGCGCATGCTTCGCAAATCTCGGCACAAATAGCGCAAACAGCGCTGGAATGGGCAGCACCGCTGAGCATAAAATTAGCTGACGTCTGACAGATTTCGGCACAACTCATCAGTAGTCGAAAGTGGGTGGATTCAACATGTTTCCCACCGGCTTCAAGGCAATGATTCATCCCCATGTGCAGGCAAATCTGATAACAACGGGTACAGGCTGCAATACAGGCTTGCATATCATGCTTGGTGTAGGTTGAATGATTCATAAAAGTCCCCTAAGGTAAGTAGTGAGTGAATAAAGATAAATGAACAATGAAACAATACAATTAATTAAGAAAATTCTGAGAGGCTCGCATTGATCATTCTTAGTAAGACGATAAGCCTTTAATAATTAATGCAATAATTTCTTATCTTGCTTGAACTGGCACCTGCTCGGAGCCTCCTTAAAACGATACCGCAATAAAATAATTTTGGATAACATCATGTTTTTATGATAGAAGCTGGATTTATGCGAGCAGCTGCAACTATAGCCCCAATGCTAATCGTGGTCTGTGCGGTATCATACATATCCAAAAAATGATCAGACGAAACAATTATCGGGTTGATTTCTGACTTGACTCTGGGACCAGGACTTAACATATTTACCCATTGAATTCTTCGATATATTGCATCACGCTTACTGCACAAAAATGCATAAGAAGATATTCATTGCAACGACGAATAAACGGGTTAAACGCAAGGCTTTGCCCTTTGCGATTGACCCATGATTTACCAAGAATCTATCATTTCTTATAGCGAATATGAATGCGATTGATACTTTTCAGTTTGCCTTACGGTCATTATTGGCTCATCGGCTGCGCACCGTATTGTCGGCATCGGGAATTGCCATCGGAATTGCTGCGGTTATTCTCCTGACCGCTATTGGCGATGGCGTGCAACGCTTTGTATTATCGGAATTCACTCAGTTTGGCACCAATATCGTCACGATCACGCCGGGAAAAATCAATACTCATGGCGGTTCCTTAGGCGCTATCGGCAGCGCACGATTATTGACGATAGAAGATGCGATGGCACTGCGACAGAGTCGCCACGCCGAATATATCAATGCCAGCGTAGTCGGCAATGCGGAAATCCGCGCACAAGGCCGTAGCCGGCGCGTGACGGCGTATGGTCAAGGAGCCGATTTCGCCAAGGCTTTTAACATGCAAGTCGAAATCGGACAATTTTTGCCTGATGATGATCCGCGTAATCCACGAGCATATGCAGTACTGGGTGCAAAAGTACGCGCTGAGATATTCGGCGACACTAACCCTCTCGGTGCAATCCTGCAGGTTGGCGGTTCGCGCTTCCGTGTGATCGGTGTCATGGCATCCAAGGGCCAAGTACTCGGGTTTGATCTGGATGACACCGTTTTCATACCCACAACCCGAGCATTGGAAGTGTTCAACCGGCAAGGTGTGATGGAAATTCAGCTGGCATACTTTCCCGATGTTCCGGTGTACGCTGTTGTCGAAGATATCCGGCGCATCCTGATTGCACGTCACGGACGTGAGGATTTCAGCATCAAACCACAACAGCAAATGCTCAGCACTTTATCCACTGTGCTGAGCGTATTAAAGTTTGCGGTTGCTGCACTAGGCGGTATTTCCTTGATAGTAGGCGCAGTCGGCATGGTCACGTTAATGCATATTGCGGTTTCTGAGCGGGTATCGGAAATCGGCTTGCTTACTGCTTTAGGTGCGACACGTACGCGCATCCGCATTTTATTCTTGTTAGAGTCCATTGCACTTTCCACACTGGGCGGGTTAGCAGGACTACTTATCGGCTCAGGTATCGCCTGGCTGCTCAAATTATTGATCAGCGATTTGCCGGTGAATATTCCATGGGATTATGTACTTGGCGCCTTAGGCATATCGATGGTGATCGGCCTCGCCGCCGGTGTAATCCCAGCCATGCAGGCGGCAAAACTAAACCCAGTGGATGCCTTACGTATGGATTAGTCGATAGATAACTCATTGTTATTTTCATCTTTATTGTCCTGAGCACTACTTCATTAATGCGACTTAAGCTGATATATAATCTGGCATACTTGATTCTTTCCAAACCACCATGAACAGCCAGGAATCCAAATGTGATATATGAAGCATACTGTAAAGCTCTGTAGTCTTATAATACTGACAAACGTGAGCATTGCCTCATGTCATGCAGTTAATTTCACCTACAAAGGCGGCCCTAGGATCAAGACCGATGATGGCAATTTTGAAATTGGGTTAAACGGCCGCGGACACTTCGATGTGCATTCGTTATATCCTGATCAGGCAAATCCGGGTTACCCTGCATTGGGCAGTCAATTTTTGCATGGCGATGATCGTGATGGCTTTAATTGGCGCAGAACCTATGCCACCATTACGGGAAGAATTTATGGTGTTAATTTTAAATTCGAAGATGATTTCGCAATCAATACGACTACCGGCTTTCCACATAGCCTTCGAGAAGCCTGGATAGCAACGGGACTGGGAACGGGCCAGTTAACTATCGGGCAATTCAAACCGTATCGGGGATTGGAAGAAATAACCAGCTCTAATGAAATCACCTTGATGGAACGACCATCAACATCCTCTACCGGAATATATAGCGGACGTCAATTTCTGACTGGCATTGGCTACCGGGGAATGGTCAAGGACAATCTGGGTTTTGGCATTCATGTGATGAGCCTGTCGCACTTTGGCTTGCCGTTTGCAGGAATCAACTATGGCGGTCGCGCTGTCTGGCTGCCGATCGACAAAGCGGGCCACATCCTGCATCTTGGGCTTTCAGCCAGTCGGGATACCACCAGTAAGGATTCCCTATCAGCCGGAGTGGTCGACGTTTACGGTGGACGTCAAGGCATCACCCAATCCTTGGGAATCGCCGGAACCAGCTTGAACGCGCCTAGCCACAATAGTCAATCCACTTTTGCTGCAGAAACCGCGTATTCCTTCGGACCACTTACACTACAAGGGGAATATGCCGTCACAAGGCTCGATAATACCCATCAAACAGCTGGAAATAGCAGGGATTCCACCATTCATGCTTTTTATGTGCAAGCCAGCTGGTTTGTGACCGGAGAAACTGCTGTGTATAGGAAAGATCGCGGTGCTTTTGGTAAACCTCAGCCAAACGGTCGATGGGGCGCAGTGGAATTTGCCGGACGTTATGATCTGGCCGAAAATTCCAATCAAAGCCTCACCGCCAATCCATGTAGAACCGGTACCTCAAAATGCCAGATTCAAGTCGTCACATTAGGTGTAAATTGGTATCCCTATACGAACATCCGGTTTATGCTGAATTATTACTTGACCGATGCAGTATTTGGAAATACCGGCTTGGATACGCCAATGCGCACCGATCATTTTTCAGTGCTTTCTTTCCGAACTCAGGTCAGCTTCTAATACACTAATAAGATAGCCGCCAGAATTTCCAGTTTGCTGTCAATCCGTTAATCAAGGAGATCTTTCATGCGCATTTTACTCGCCTTAATCATGTTTTCTCTCGTGAAATCCGCTCTTGCCTGCAACAGCACGCTTTTGGATCAGAATTTTCGTAAACTTGCAGTATCGGAGATGGTGAATTTATGCGAAACCTACGCCGACAAAGTGCTACTCGTTGTGAATACCGCCAGCAAATGCGGCTATACACCGCAGTATGAAGAGTTGGAACAACTGTATGATAAATATCAATCGAAAGGATTGGTCGTACTGGGTTTCCCATCCAATGATTTTATGGGACAAGAACCTGGAACCGAAGCTGAAATTCAGGATTTCTGCCGCTTGACTTATGATGTAAAATTCCCGATGCTTGAGAAAATCACAGTAAAAAAAGGCCATGCACATCCATTTTATGTTCAGTTGGCAGAATTATCCGGCACCTATCCAACCTGGAATTTCCAAAAATATTTAATCGGCCGCGACGGTCAATTCATCGCCCAATTCAGTCCGCATACCAAGCCTTCCGATCCAGCTGTGGTAACAGCAATAGAACAAGCGCTAAAACAATAAATTAATGAACAAACAACGGCGGGATTCATCAGAAAATCAGAAGTCGGAAATAAGTATCCTTGCGCTCTTGATCATGTCCTTGTTTATCGGATTGATTGCCGGGGCCGGCCTCGATAAGTCTTATATACTTCCAATAGCGCTCATCTCTGCAGTGATACTTATTTCCAATCGAAACAAAATTGCTAACGCAGTTCAACCGGGAAAAACCCCACGGCAGCATATAAAGTCGGTAGAAAACTATTATACCTGGCCTAAATCGGGACAGTTTTCCTGCATAATTGCAACGGTTCCGTATCAGCAAGTGCTTCAACAATTAGCACAGGAAAATGCCAACAATCCGGATGAAAACCCAATTACGAAGACGCATGTTCTGAAAGCCCATCTGATAATCGACAATAGCAACCCTTTTGACAGTGACGTGACCCATATCAACATTGACGGGCGAACCGTCTACTATCTAAGTCATGAAGAAGCCAGAAGTTTCCGCCGCAGACTCCATGAAAAAGGGGTCTCTAATCAGATTATTATTTGTGATGCAATTATTTCAGGAAACAGCGAAGTAAATAAAGAACCTTTTCGCTATACAGTAAAGCTCGACATAGAACCATTCTGAAAAATAATAACTCATAGAAACTACCAGTACTAATCAATTCCGATTGAATTCACTTTCAGCATTCTTCCACCGACTGGTTAAATCAAATTGTAATAAACCGGCTATTCTGCTCAACTTAAAACAAGGTAATCGGAATTTAATCACTACCCGCTTAAAAGCTCCCAAATCTTTCAGGAGCATATCGAACCATATCATGTTCCAGAGACTGTAATTTTTCCCTCATCAAATTGCCCACAAACAATTGAGAGTTTGAAGGAATCAGATTTTCTGATATTTCTCGTTGTTTGATTTTTTCTATCGCTTGATTAAAACCATCAATGAATTGGTATGACTTGCCTTCTACATTCTTGAATAGCGCTTCACCAAAATAAGTAAATTCATTCTCACTGGAACATCCAAAAGAAGCCTTGTCTGCAGCTGCAGCAGTCAGAATCAGACTGGTTTCATTTTTCAGTGCATCAATAAAAGCACCGGAGTAACACGCAGAAACCAGAATAATGCGCCATTGTATGCCTGCATCATCCAGATAAGCTCTAACATCATTCGGACCTATATCGTTGAGTTCAAGCGGCCACATACTAACTGAAAGCTCATGATCGAAAGAACCGTGGCTGGTTAAATATAACAGCACAATATCTTCCTCAGGATTTATTTTACCGCCTAAGTGATTTAATGCAATTTTCAGATTTGTGGATGAAGCAAGCGGTGTTGTATCGATTGTTTTCAAGTTATTAATCAATGCAATTGATCGACCTGCTGCGCCAAGATTCTGATTCATGACATTCTGTACATTAATAACTTCTTTCATGAACACATCTTGCGAAGAATCAGCGCCAAATCCGATAAAAAATAGATCGGTTATGCCCTTTACGCCGGGCTCGATAGCATTAAGCGCATTATTCAGCAATTGATATTGGTTATAGTAAACTTGTTCCTGATTGACGTAGCTTAACTCATCATCATTATAAGCGGTCAACGCTTCTGAATAATCAAAATCCTCATGCCAGAAACTTAACGAAACATTAATCAGTGGATACGAAACACTTACCCAGAGCATGACAATCAACAATGCCTTAATTTTTTGCCCATTTAATAACTGCAATGCAACATAAAAACAGACACTCAGAATCCATAAGGTATAAACCATATACCCAGCTTCAAAGTAAGCATCCGGTAAGAAAGGTATAACCACAATAGAAAGGAGATAAAAGAAAGGCAATATGCTGTATATAGCAGTCAGGAACCGCAATAAATGGCCTTGCTCATCACAGAGTTTTGCCAGTACAAACCCCACCAAAAGAACTCCCAACAGCTCCACGCCTATATATCCCAAACCGAACCACCCAAAAATCGGATTGGGCGTCATTACATACGAAGTAACAAGTGCCGTTAGGCTATAAAAACCCAAGAGTAAAATGAACTGGTCATGCGAAACCGTTACCTGATCAATGATATTACGACGGAACATTAACAGTTTTATGCCGCAGGCAAGATTCAAAAATAATGTTTGAAGTTCTTTAATTGCCCCAGATTGCTTCAGCTCTTTAGGAATGCTTGCATATAAATCCATATTTATCTCCAGGGTTAATATCGGCCACTACAACAAACCCAACTAAGTACGGCATTAACTCATTCTAAGTGAAGATGCCATCAGCGCTCCCACAATCTTTTTTTGATACTTTTGCTATCAATGCTCAAGTTAAGACGCTTCTTCAGAAACCAACGAAAAAGCAACAAAAATAGACCTTATTCAACCAATCAAAAAATATTCACTGCAGTGATAATAAAGCGGCCTGGAATTTTTCTAAAGCAGGCATCTTTGCTCCTTAATTTGACAAGAAAGTATCCGACTAGTTGATTGCATTTACAACTTACGCCCATTAGCGCCTGGAAAACAACCGTTTCGTCATATTTTTCAAGATCCCGTAACTTTAGCCGATACCGCACACGATTATTCATTCTAACTTGCTTAACAAATTTGGAGAGCACACTATGAGCACAGCCTTACATGAGATTGATGAACGCACCAATCTGACGGCCAATAACAAATTCGAATTGTTGCTGTTCAGATTAGGCGAAGCTCCAGGTACCAATCATCGGGAGCTATTTGGCATTAACGTTTTTAAGGTGCGTGAAATTCTGGTCATGCCAGACATCACGGAAATAGCAAACGCCCCCCCTCATGTAATGGGTATCGCCAATATTCGCGGTCAAGTCATTACGGTCATAAATTTGCCAAAAGTTGTAGGTTGCAATCCAAGCAAAGGAACTTCCATACTCTTAGTCACCGAGTATGCGCGTTCGACTCAAGCTTTTGCAGTCGAGGAAGTCAACGAAATTGCGCGCCTGGATTGGAATCAAGTAATCGCTGCAGAAGGCAAGGGTGGTAACTTGATCACCAGTATCGCGCGACTTGATGGCGATAAAGAAGGCTCCCGCTTAGCCCAGGTACTGGATGTTGAGCAGATTCTGCGCGATGTACTTCCCAACCCTGCTGGCGAGATGGTATCCCAAAATATCGGTAGCAAAATAACCCTCCCTGCTGGAAAAGTAATCTTAGCCGCTGATGATTCGCCATTGGCGCGCAGCTTAATTGAAAATGCACTGAAAGCACTGGAAGTACCGTATGTCATGACCAAGACCGGACTCGAAGCTTGGTCCAAAATTCAGTCCATGTCAGATATTGCCGCGACTGAAGGTAAAACCATTCATGATAAAGTTGCTTTAATCTTGACCGACCTGGAAATGCCGGAAATGGATGGATTCACACTTACCCGCTACATCAAGAGCGATCAGCGATATAAATCCATTCCCGTGATAATTCATTCCTCACTCACGGGTGAAGCAAACGAAAACCACGTTAAATCGGTAGGTGCAGATGCTTATGTTGCTAAATTTGTCGCGGAGGAATTAGCCGATGCAATGAGAAAGGTATTGGCATAGCAGAGTCTGTTTTTACAATACTCCATCAATTCGCGAACGAGCAAAGTTACCGTTTATTGCCAACCGGTAACTTCATAGCCTTTCTCCTCCAAACAACGTGACACAAAGTTTGCATATGCCTGATTCGGTTGCGAGGGTCTTGCCGAGAACAGAATTCCTCGCAACAATCCGGCAACAGCTCCGCTGGCAGCACCAATCAAAGAGCCTTGACCCACCGATCCATATATGGCTCCTCCGGCAGCACCACTCGCGGCACCAACACCGGCACCCATAGCCGTACTAGTTGCCATATCTCCCATCTTTCCCCTGCCTTCCCGGGCACCTGCCGATTCAGCCAGCCGTTCACAAGCTTCAACATCCCGCTCCGCAGAATCTTTACCTACTGATAAAAAATGTGTGTTGGGATATAAAACCGGCCCGGTACTGGAGCAAGCCGATAGACTAATAAAAATCAATCCGGTCATCAATATTATTGCGAATTTCATCGTTCATCCTCTTCTCGTAAACATTTTTACCTGGTTAATCAGTATATAGCCGGAATGTCTATAGTATCCCTAAAAAACATATCAATCCAATTGACAGCACACTAGTTCATTAGCGCCCAAAGCGCGATCCCTGCAGTTTTGTGTCAGCGCGAGCCCACGCGTGCTCAAAACGTGCCGTGATAACCGCCGCTTCATCGATTTTGTTTTGCGCCTGTAATGCCTGCGCTAAACCGTAAAGCGCCCAGCCGTTGTTGCGATTCCGGCGCAAATCTTCCCAATAGACTGTTTCTGCTTCGTTCGGTCGTCCTGATTCCAAGAGAACAGCACCCAATGCCAGACGTGGCGGCAAATGAAATTCTGCTGGCTCGGTATACACCAAAGCATCATCCAGACGCACCGCTTTTTCAAGATGTGCAATGGCTTGATCAAATTTTCCATGAGCAGCGGCAATTTCTCCGGCGAGAACTTCAGGCGCAGCGCTCAGTACGGTCTTAGTCGTATTTTTCGAAAGCAACGGACTATCCAACGAAGGATCTTTCATAATCTTGCGCAATGCCTCCAGTTCTTTCTCGGCTTGCTGTAATTGTTCTGTCGCAACAAATGCGAGCCCACGCACATAATGCCAGCTTCCGGTTAAAAACAGATTGGTTGCGGGAGGTACGGGCGCAGCGAGAATTTCCTGCCAGTATCCAAACCGTGCAAGTGCCCAATAAGGCGTCACGCGGAATATTGCTGTCAGTGGTATCGTTTCCAACACTTCATCGCTAATCTTACTGGCTGTTTCCTGCGCCGCGCTGATAGCAAGCTTGCTTTGGCCATCCAATGTCGCCGCAAACCAGAGAAAATGAATGTTATGCGGATAGTACACCATCGGATATAAACCTTGCGCCTGACATTGCGCAATGTAATTCTCATCTGCCGCAATTGCAAGTTGGTTGCTCTTTATTGAGTCGGCGTAACGGCCAACGCGCTGATAAATATGCGATGACATGTGTATCAGATGTCCCGCTGCGGGCATCAGCGTCAGCAATGTGTCGGCTGCTTGCTCTGCGCGCTCGGGAGTGCTGGTCGGTTCTATCAGGTGAATATACATATGCAGCGCACCGGGATGTTTCGGATTGCGCCGCAACACTTCTTCGGTCAACGCAACGATCTCGGCTGTTCCTTCATACGGCTGGCCATCAAGCATCCAATAGCCCCAAGGCCGCAAGTCCATCATGGATTCCACATAAAGCATCGCAACATCCTCATCATGTGGAAAACGCTGAAGCACTTCCCTCATGGCCTGCGCGTAAGCCCTATCATTTGCCTCTCGATGCTCGGTTTGCCCCGAATAACGTTTTTCAAGGGCATTGATAAGCGCTTGTTCCTTCGGCGATGCATTCGCCATCAGCGATTTAGCCTTTTGCACGATCTCTAACGCTTGAGGCTCTTCATTCGGCTCCATCATTGCGTTGATGTTAGGGCCAAGCACCAGCGCTTGGCCCCAGTAAGCCATTGCAAGATCTGGCTCGAGTCGTGCCGACTCGCGAAATGCCCGGCGTGCCTCGGCATGATTGAATGCATAGGCAAGATTAAGCCCCTGGTTGATATATTGCTGTGCTAGCGGGTTGCGTGTGCTGACCGGAAAAGTATGCGAACCCAGATTAAGCAACCTGGGGGCAAGCTGACCATCCGGACCTGGCTTATGCGCCAACTCGGATGCCACATAATGCTGATGCCTGCCTTCCGATTCTGCGGCAGCTATATGTTTTGGCGTTATCCTTGACGCTCCAGTTTCAGCAGATAACTCACAGACGCTTGCTAAAACCAGCATCGAAATGAACAACGTGGAACGAGCAGCAGCATAAAATTGCATGGGATATTCCTCCTAAAATAAATTGGCATTGTTAAATGACTATGGTCACTTACTTTTCACGTACCGAAATATAGAATTTATAGAGTTAATTTCTATACGGCATTAACAATGCCATGGAAACACTCGATCTTACAAACCATCCTCATTTACTTATTCTACTCGGCAGTAGTAGGATCGATCACAGTTTTGATTCGAGAAACACGGTTGGCTGGAAACTCGCCTTGCTCAGCATGTGCTCTGACGGCAGCTTCATCAGGCGCAATGTAGATGCAATAGACCTTATCATCCGTCACATAGCTTTCCAGCCATTGAACCCGTGGCCCCATATTACTCAATACACCGCATGATTTCTGAGAAATAGCTTGCAAATCCTGAGGTGTTAATGCACCTGCTCCAGGAATTTCACGTTCTATTATATATTTTGGCATAACGCCTCCAATAAAATTGATTAAAAATATGACCAGTCGTATTTAATATTGATAAAAAAATTAAGGCATAAAATAATCTCCTAGTAAATTATGACAACATTGCTTAACCGGGGCAGATGATTTTTCTATTTTCATTCGCAATAAAGCACCCTGCCAGGCATTTATCAGCAAGTCAGCCATTTCTTCAGCCGATTTATCCGATCTTACCGTTCCTTGCTGTTGCGCTTTCTCTAATCCAAGCTGCAGCAATTGCCGATAACGTCTGACTGCTGCTTGAAGAGATTTCTGACACACTTGGCTGGTATCCCCCAATTCGCCCATCAGATTGCCTAAAAGACACCCCCCCTTAAACTCATTTTTCTCAAGCTCTACAATGAGTTCATCGAAATAACCTCGAATTGCGCCGAGCGCATCCGTATCAGAATTATCCAAATGTCCGGCTAATTGCGTAATAAATGGACCGATATAATGCTGGATAACATCAGCCCCGAAATCTTCTTTGCTGTCAAAATAATTATAAAAGGAACCCTTAGGAACGCGCACTGCATCGAGAATTTCCTGTAATCCGGTACCATGATAACCTTGCCCCATAAATAGGGTTACTCCCTGATTCAGCAGGCTCTCGCGATTAAATTCTTTTTTGGTTGATTTTGACATCTGGATATAATACGACCAGTTGTCTCATATGTCAATTAATAAAGCTATCCCGATAGCTTTATTAACGGGATACATTCACTACCTTAGTAACTCATTGAGAAAAAGCTTTGTTTTTATCCGACATTCTTCTGATGCAAGCAATATCCGTCGTAAGTCGGTTTGCAAATCAGCAGCGACAAAGAATAACTTTCATAAAGCAAGGTGAATCGTTATAGCCAGCGCTGCACAACCCAATACGTACCGGATATAGAATATTGCTGCTACACAAACTTGGTAAGCAACTTGAGAATAATCCCGCCAAACTCATCGGCATTATTAACAATTTTATTGATTTTTTCGTTCTGATCACCAGAACGCTTAATGATTTCCATCAACGCCGCAAGCTTCTTGACTTCAGCCGGGTCTGGAAAAAGTTTCTCAATTTCATCGTCCGATAAGCGCGTAATTACTGAAATCTTTCCCGCAAGCTTATTATCCGTTCTATTTCCCGCTTCATAAATGACCTGATCCAATTCCGCTTGAAATTTATCCCAATCAATTGTCATCATTACACCTCATCTACGCAGTTTATCAAGAATAATTTTGATCTTTTCGCGATATTTCTCCGCATCTTGCACACGATCTTCGATACTACGTGCAGCAACAACCAACTCAGATACGGCTTGATCGGTTTGGTTGACGAATTTATCGACATCCGTGCTTGTCACACCGATCATATCGAGGTAACGTTTTCTGTTTTCCTCGACTTTTGATGCGGATTGCAGAAAAGCAGTCAGAGAATTATTAATCGCTCGCGCCTGATCATACTCCGATTTAAGTTTGCTTCGTATCGCCGCTTCAAGCTCATCCAGCGGTTGAATTAGTTCAACACGCTTTTGATTAATTTTCACTTGAAGTTTAGGTCCGACGAGCGTAATAAAGGTTAGGCGATCCCTTGCATCTTGCGACTGAACAACTTGCTTCCAAGTTGCATCGACTTTGGGGTCACTGAAAAATTCCTGGGCAAATATCGGCACCCATACTTCTTGTACAAAATCATCGACGCGCAGCCTTTTATCACGAAAAAACTCTTGCAGAAGCCTAACGTGTGCTGCTTCCAACGAAGAAATCCGGGTACCGAGCTGCGCCGAAAGTTCCGGAGCCTCAGAAGGTATCGATGCACACCCCGCCAATAAAGACACTACCAGCATGATCGAGAGTATTTTCTGATTCATGAACGCCTCCAGAATGAATGGATTAAAACTTCAATAAATATTTTGAAGCATCTGATTATCCGGCACCCAGAAATATTCATTTTTTTAAGATGCACAGACATTAATTTTTATATGAATTCGATCAGCTAACTACCTCTTGGCCAATAAAAATATGTTCATTGATTTATAATCCCTCTCAGATACTATTTAAACTGCTTCTCTGTTAAGGATATTGAATGACTAATCTATCACAATCAATGGGACTTCTTCTATTGATTATAATGTTAATGATTGTTTCGCCCCCTGCATTGACTAACGAATCTCTTACTGCTTCAGATTGCTGCCAACAATCCGATGCGCAATACCCAAATCTGATCGAATTACCCGCTGAAGCGATTCAACAACTCAAAATTGACGCAGGATTCGGTTGGGGAATTTTTAGCGGCACCATCTACAATGGCAATGATCATTATCATGTGACACAACTGGTTGTCAGCATGATTCCGATCCATGATCATCACCAGATGCACATGCATGCAAATATGTCTCACGAAGCGAAGCAACATCAAATCAATCTGGAGTTACCGCCAATGACGAAAGGCGCCCTTTCCATGCCGCTTACAGGTGATGATGTTCATGTGCATGATTTCAAGTGGGAAATCATCAGAGTTATGGGATATCAAGTACGTTAAACAATCAACATGATGCAGCTGATATAAGGAGTTTCTCAATTTATGGCATATCGGTAAAAGTGATTATTATCATTTTTTTTATGACACAGTGTATGATCGTACATTAATGTAGTAAGTAATTTTGCACCTCTTTCAACTTTATAAAATAATAAAGGCAAGTCATGGTTAGCGCATCCAACGTCAAAATAATGATCCTCGATGACGACACCTTCATGCTCAAACTTCTGACACGCATGCTTGCCAAGCTAGGTTATACTTCCGTCATCACTTGCGATAACGGTTCGGATGCTCTGAGAAAAATCGATCACATCGACACCCGTCCGGATTTGATTTTACTCGATTTGAACATGCCTGATATGGATGGTATCGAGTTTGTGCGTTATCTGGTAGATCGACAGTATCATGGTAAGTTGATTCTAGTAAGCGGCGAAGACGAACGCATGCTGAAAACCGCCGAGAGGCTGGTTCATGCACACAAGATATCCATGCTGGGTTACCTCCTCAAGCCTGTAAATCCTGAAAAATTATCTGAAATATTGCAACAATGGGAACCTGATTCTTCGGACGGGCAGCTCCCCATCCAGAAAATTTATACTGCCGCGGATATTCAATCTGCTCTTGCTCATCATGAATTAGTCAATTATTACCAACCGAAGGTATCGGTAGCAACGGGCGATGTTATCGGCGCGGAAACATTAGTCCGCTGGCATCATCCGAAAGAGGGGATCATTTTGCCTGATCGGTTCATCCACATCGCAGAAGAAAATAATTTAATAGATGATTTGACGCACCAGGTTTTGCAACAAGCCATAGCTCAAGCCAAGCAGTGGGATCAAAACGGACTGTCATTACGGATTGGAATTAATGTTTCGATGGATAACCTGGCCTCACTGGATTTCCAGGATTTCGTTGTTAATCTGGTGAATGACAACGGACTCCCGCCACAAAAAATCGTACTCGAAGTGACAGAGAGTCAGCTAATGGGAACCGATACGCGCATACCGCTGGAAATCCTGACACGGCTACGTCTAAAAAGATTTCATTTGTCGATTGACGATTTTGGTACCGGACATTCATCATTAGCGCAATTACGCGACATTCCTTTCAATGAACTTAAAATCGACCAGGGCTTTGTGCACCGAGCCCGTGAAGATGATACATTGCGCGCCATTTACGACGCTAGTTTGTCAATGGGCAAGCAACTGGGCATGGATATTGTAGCGGAAGGCGTCGAAGATCGTAACGATTGGGAATTGTTGAGAGAGACAGGCTGTGATATGGCTCAAGGTAATTTTATTTCCGGACCGTTGTTGCCTGATGACTTCCTCCTCTGGATGAACGAATGGCAAAACAAGGTACATACCGAATTGATCGTCGCACCGGAATAGTTGAACCCATTGGTAATTCAAGATTATTCTCAAGACAATTAGATTAGCAGTATAACCTTGGAATAAATTAAATCCTGCATAATGTCTCAGCAGCAATTCTCCGATTCATAGTTGAGCGGGCGTCTTCAGAAAATGAAACGGGAGCCCAAGCTCCCGTTTCAAATTCACATCATGCAAATCTACACGCCAGCCGCTCTTCGCCGCATCATGAATCCGATTAGGCCCAAACCAGCCAAAAGCATGGTATAGACTTCAGGTTCGGGTACTGGGGATAGCAGAAATGCTTCAGAACTGGACGGTACGAATACATTATATACACCCGTTCCAACAATTTGCCCATTATTATTGATATCGGTAAAGCCGACAGTTTTAAATCCCGATGTAACAACAGCATCTAATAAATTAAGATCTATCATCGTCCCATCTCTATAAAGAAAACTATGAAAAACATTGGTCTCGATTTCGACACTTACCAACACGTCTCCAGCATCGTTAATACTCAAGGCACTGCTTTCCCTTCCATCAAAAAAAGTAGTACTTAGATCGATCATTCCCACACCATCGGGTCCTGTAACAAAACCATGTGTATTTTGGGGTGAAACATCAAACGATCCAACCACCTGCCCGGAATTGTTGATATCGAAGGCGACACTATTCGATTCCGATTCTAATCCAAGGGATGATGCCAGATCGGTCATACCCACGCCATTTGCGCCCGTAATAAAAGCATGAAAATAACCCTCATCGGTATGAGACCTCCCCACTACCCGCCCGGAATTATTAATAGCATTAGCTTCACTAAACCGGCCGGTTAGTGTACTTAGAGTGCCCAAATCAGTCATTCCGGCACCATTAGGACCGGTAATGAAAGCATGTGACGTATTACTTCCTAGCGTAATTTCTGATCTTCCCACTACCTGTCCTGAATCGTTGATGCCAAAAGCACGGCTATTACCACCCCCTAAAGTACCCAAGTCAATCAAGCCGACACCATTTAAACCGGTAATAAAAGCATGTTGAAATCCAGAAATTCTGTCAACAGTAGTAGCTCCCACCACCTGCCCCAATTCATTAATATCTTCAGCAAAAGAAAATCTTCTTATTGCCCCCAAATCAGCCATCCCGATCCCATCGGGACCGGTTATAAAAGCATGAGCCGCACGATCTTTACCTCCAGGCACAAATTCTGAAGATCCCGCCACTTGCCCGAGATCATTGAGCGCATCTGCATAGCTGCTTACACCACCCAGTGTACCTAATTTAGTTAATGACCAATCCGCATAGCCCAGTGCGGGCACTGAGATTGCATAAACTGCGGCAAAAACAATTGCTGTACGTTTGAATTTCAAATATTTCATGTTCATGATATCGCTCTAGAGTTATTTTATAGTTGTAATATGAATGATAGCGGGTGCTATGGACACTTACCGATACACCGCCATAGTGCAGCAATCATTCTGTGCTGCAAAAGCACTCATTCGGAAGGAAGGAAGGAAGGAAGGAAGGAAGGAAGTCAATAATTATGAAAACTTACCGCTTTCCACTTCCCTAAAAATCAGCACCTTTACAATAAAATACCATACTGGCAATCCAATGTTCTGTCAAGCACTTCCTATTTACAATAAAATTGTCATTAATCAATAGGTTAAATTATTTATAACAGAGCTATAGTCATACGCTTGCCAATGAGAATTTTATTACAGAGATAACCGGGATTAACGAGTGGGTGTAAATACTTCGTGTACTTGACTGAACGATGCCCCAGGCGTCAAACCGCCGCTGATGACATGTAACCGGCCATTGACTACAGCTGCGCCTAAACCATGGCGGGCTGTCGGCATGGGTGGCAATACAACCCAACGATCCTCGTCCGGCAAGTACATTTCATGCGTATTGAACGTGCCTTCACCGGATTCACCCCCCACCACGTAAATGCGTCCGTCTATCACCCCAGCAGCAATGCCGCTTCGTGCGGTCGGTAACTTGGCGCGCGAGTGCCATTGATTCGTAGCGGAATCATAGGCTTCGACTACATCCATATTCTTGCGATAATTCAGGCTTGGGCGTCCACCAATGGCATAAATTTTATCGCTCGCAGTCACAACCGCCAAATGATCACGTGCTGTCGGCATGGCTGCGACAGAAGTCCAAATGTTGGTTTGCGGATCAAACACTTCTACAGCCGCGGAGTTGTTATCGCCGTCGTACCCGCCAATGGCATAGAGGTGACCTTGATATACCGTCACACCTAATGCGCCACGCGCAGTAGGCATTGGTTTCAGTTCGCGCCAGGTTTGATTAACCGGATTAAATTGATATAGGGTGGCAGCTGCGCGCCACACCGATAAACCGCCTTTAGTAAAGCCGCCAATCACATATAAATAGCCATCTAGAGCGGCAATTCCGGCATGATGCCGGCCCTCTGGCAGCGGCGTTGTTTCAGTCCAGGTATCTGTAGCGGGATCATAGACTTCCACCATGCGACTGACGGCGAAATCCAGTACATTGCTCAGGCTTGGCTGACTGAATCCACCCACCGCGTAAATTTTTCCGTCCAATGCAGCGGCTGCAATTTCCGTGCGTTTTTCCAATGTCGACGCTGCATTATGCCAAACTCCATAACTAGCGGATTCCGCATGTGCCAGTATAGTGTTGGAAAGAACCAATAAGGTAATCAGAAATTTTAATTTTGACATGGCATGTTTCCTTATGATTGGCTGAATAATAACCGCAAGGATCGGGTTCTACCTTACAAAACCTTTTCCAGATAATCAATTGTCAGGTTAGAAGCTTTCGGTATGCCCAAATGAAACGGGAAAGCTTTCACTTGGCCAGTCAAACGGTAGCCTCTACGTTGGTAAAATGCGATCAATTCCCGGCGCTGTGACACTACGAACATGCTAAAGTTGCGCACTTGCATTATGTTATAAGCAAAAGCCTCTGCATATTCAAGCATATATTTGCCAACCCCCTGTTGCTGCAGGCTGGGATGAACTGAGAAAAAACCGATGTATGCCTGCTCTTTTTCTTTTGCCACATAAATACATGACACCAACATGAATGCTTGGTAAGCAACGAAGAAACAGGCATCAGAGTGCCTCATGGCAGTTTCTATTTCCAGCCGATCGGTTCTGTCACCCTGAATAATCGCAGCTTCCGTAGTCCATCCAATCTCTCCGCGATAGGTCTGATTGATTAGATCGCTAATGGCTTGCGCCTGGTGATAACCTGCTTTCTCAAGACGAAAAGTAGAAAAATCCATTCGACCGCGTACTTAATGCTCTGAAATATAGTGCTGGAGAAGGCTAGCCAATACCCAAGACGGGATTTTTGGTCAATGCGACCAGGACAATATACACAAACACGCAGAGCGCGGCTATCCACGAGGTGATTCTGACTTTGCGGGTTTTGCCAAAACGCATTGCTACCATGCCCAAGCCAATATACACCAGTAAACCGGATACCTTTGCAGCCAGCCAAGCGTGTTCCTGCGGATTTTGCTGAATCGCGATCGCCAACAGGATGGCGCTGATAAGTAATACCGTATCATTGATGTGCGGCAGAATCTTGACCCAGCGCTGGTGTAGGTTTTGGGAATCCTGAATCAACCAGATACCGCGAAAGAAGAATAATGAGAAACTTAAAATCACACTGCCGACATGAATCATTTTCAATAACGCATAATCCATTATCGATTCCCAGGAATTAACCATCCATGGCTACCCGCCACGGCACCGGCTATGGTGATCAAGCTAAGTATCAATAAGGCCATATGTTTACGCTGAATTTTAACAAACATTCCAGGAGGGATATTTTTCTGTGCGGGTACTGCAGCTTGGCGACGGGAACGTGGCTCCATAGCAAACAGCATTACGCTAAACAACAACCAAATTAACACCATCGTATGCATCCACCAATATTGCCATTGTACAAAGCGTTGCCAGACATCCAACGCATATACCATGTAAAAACCCGTTAAGCCAACGATCAATGTAGAAATGCGTGCTTGCGCGGCAAAACGCTGCCGGAAACGAGCAAAAATTTCCATCGCTTCCGTAGCCGATGGCATACCCGCGAGCATCGGCAACAACACTAGCGTTACCATCGCGACGCCACCAATCCACAAAACCACACCCAATACATGTAATACCCGGGCAAGTATCAATTCATCCATAATGATTATTATCGTTCACAAACAATATCATAGAGCAGCACTAAAGATCACTCTATTCCATCGGACTGCACACCCATCTCGACGCAATATATACCTCTCCACATATAATCAAAGCCATTGAAATGGATTTGCCAGTCATTCATTCTCCGAGACCCATTCTTCGGCTTCTTCATAATTATGAAATACTGCTACGTTGGCACTCACAAATAAATTAAAAACCCAGGTACCCCAAGTTTGCCATTCGTCATTCGTGACAACCGCCACCCGGTTAAACTCGCTGCCATGATCGCGCATGAACTTGATTTCTTCCCAGGCAACATCAACGGTGTAATCGAGCATATCACGCCAATCAAACAAAAGATTTGCCTTGCCATCAAAATGCGACTTGTAGAGTACCTGTTGCTCAAACTCGTGATAATCCGCCAAAGTGAACTCACCAATGATCGCAACAATTACCAGATTGCCCTTTTTCTGAATAGTAATCATAATCCCATCCTAAATGATAACGAGCTCATCATAGGCAATTAAACGGATTGGTGCAAATTTTGCCTGCTGGCAGACAACTATAGAGTCATTTTAAGGTAACAGTCGGCGCCAATCTAAAACCTACGATGCCGCTGAATAACCCCCCTGCAACAATCAACCCCATACCCACCCAAGCAATTGGCGATAAAATTTCATTCCAGTACCAAACTCCCCAAAGGCTGGAAAACAACACTGTACTATAGCCCAATGACGATACCACCAAGGTAACACCTTGATGATAAGCGCGCGTCATCGCCAATTGCGCCAGGGTTGCAACCAGGCCGATCCCGAGTAACAACAGCAATCCATGGCCGGTGATAGGGCTAAATGAGGTAAATAGCAGCCATACACCCGTTAATACAGTGCTGATCAAGGTAAAATAAAATACTACATGCCATTCCGTTTCACCCAGATTACCTAACTGCTTGACATTGATATATGCAATCGCCGCAAAAAAACCTGAAGCAATACCCATCACACCCGAGAACCACTGATCATCAGGCACGGTAGGGCGCAACAACAACATAACCCCCATAAAACCCAGTATCACTGTCACGACCAGCGGCCAATGAATGTGTTCCTTCAGAATCAGGGTGGAAAATAATGCAGCAAAAAGAGGCCAAGTATAATTCAGTGAAACGGCAGTGGCTAACGGCAATTGCGTTAAGCAGTAAAAGAACATCAACAGGCTGACCAGACCCGTTACTCCGCGCCAACAATGAATCCGCCAATGTGGCGTGCGTATCGACAAACGATAAAAACGAAGGATCAGGTAGGTGATCCAGACACCAAACAACGATCGATAAAATACCAGTTCGGTGCTGGAAAAATAAGCAGCCCCGAGTTTAACCAGCACACCCATACAAGCAAACATAAATGCAGCAACCAGCATCCACATCGAGCGCATTAATCCGTCTTCCTTAAATAGTGTAATTACGAGTGAACGACCATCAAAGATGGGGTTCGATCTCACGTCGCAGGAATTGATGAAAATGCTCCATTCCAGCTTCCATTGGCATTTGATAAGGCCCGGTTTCACTAAGATTCTGAGCATATAATGCACGCCGACCTGCGGTTATTGAGCGACAGATTTCTTCATCCTCACGTGCGGTTTCTCTATAGGCGGCCTGTTCAGCCTCCACAAAATCCCGCTCGAATAGGGCAATTTCTTCCGGGTAATAGAACTCAACAACATTCATGCAACTTTCAATCCCGGTTGGCAATATCGTGCTAATGACCAGTGTATAGGGATACCACTCCAACATGATATTAGGAAAATACAACAACCATATGGCGCCATGTGACGGGATCTTTCCTTCAGTTTGCTGCAGCACTTGCTCATGCCATTTGGCATATACAGGACTGCCTGGTTTCTGTAAACGTGCGCTATTGATGGCTACGGTTTGTGCGCTGTACCAATTGTCAAACTCCCAATTGAGTTTCTCGGTATTGACGAAATGACCCAGACCCGGATGAAACGAATCAACATGGTAATCCTCCAAATAAACTTCTATAAAGGTCTTCCAGTTGCATTCATAATGTTCGACCTGCGCGCGATCCATCAAGTACCCGGAAAAATCAAAGCCCTGAAGGACATCGGTACTTAGGTTTGCCAAATCATCCGACACATTGCGCTTACCGGAAAACAGCAAGCCATTCCAATTTTGCAGTGCCGTTTTTGCGAGATTGAGGCAAGGATTCGGATCAAAATGCGGTGCGCCTAACAGTTTTCCATCCAGCGCATACGTCCAGCGATGAATAGGGCACACAATATTTTTGATATTACTTCTACCATTCAATAGCAGGGCTTGCCGATGCCGACAAACATTGGAAAGCAATTCAATCCCTTGTTCATTACGCACCAACACTCTAGCTTTCTCCATCCGCTCCGGCACATAATAATCCCCTAAATTTGGCACCATTACTTCATGACCCACGTATCCCGGCCCTTGATCAAAAAGGATATGTTTCTCAATTTCAAGAATTTTTGGATCCAGGTACCAGTCAATGGGGAGTTGCGCTGACATTTCAGTCAGTTGTGAGATCTCAGCCATATTTGACATATTAATACCTTATATTCTCCCTAGTAAAAAATTAGCGGCGAAAATACACGAAAAGACAAAAATTTGAAACCCGATTATGCAAGTAAGAAACGAAAAAACGATTGCTTGGCTATAATAGCAATCTTAATAGTAGAATATCAGCATCCGCTTTTTGCTGTGACAATCACAAAGTGTAAATTGTACAAGATTGAATTTTTTAATTAATCAAAAAGAGAGCATCTTAATGAAATCCACACACCCGTTTAAAAAGAATTCATGGGTAATCTTATTATCCACAGTGTTTATTGTTGGGCTTGCCGCTTGTGACAGCAGTGGCGAGAATACTGCTACAACATCGGCATCTTCATCCTCCGCATCCACTACCAAAAAAAATATGCCCACTGGCCCAGCAGTCGGTATTCTAGTTGATTCTCCAGTCTCCGGAGTTACCTACAACGCTTCTTCAGGAAAATCGGGGACAACCGATGAGAAAGGTAATTTTAACTTCAACCATGGCGACAAAATCGAATTCAAATTGGGCGGTTTGACACTGGGAAATATCCCGGGTTCACAAATTGTAACGCCAATTGAACTAGCAGGAGAGAGCACCAACAAATTACAAAATTTATTGATTCTATTGCAATCCCTTGATTCAGATAGTGATCTGTCGAACGGAATTTCCATTTCACGCGAAACAGCCGCTGCTGTGAATGGATCCATTAATCTCGACAGCAATCCCCAGACATTTGCTGAAGCTGCTAATTTAAAAAGTATCATGGAAGCTGGAAACATCGAAGGAGAAGCCAGAACTCCCGAGGAAGCTCGCGATCACTTTATGTCACAAGGTGTCGCGCTGCTCAGCGCACAAATCTGGGTAAGCTATACCAATCAAACTGCCAGCGTATTGCGAGTGGCCGCCGATAACAGCGGGGAATATTTGCACGCCGAAGCCAGGCCGGATGATTCTTGTGATGAAAATCGCGTCTGCGGTGGACGTACCATATTTCAGGCAGGCGTTGAAGCAGGCATTGCCAATGCTATTGATTTTGATAATCGTGGATTCAAGCTGGTGGGAAAGCCCACTATCGATACCAATATCAAAGCCGGTTTATCTGATCCGGGACCAACTCGCAGGGTACGTACCGACGGTTTTGAATTGATCTATTCTGACATCGTGACAGTACAAAGAGAACGGGAAAAAACCAGCGTATTTGGCGAACTCTTTCATATCGCCAAGCCAATCGAACTCAGCAACGAAAATGAAGTTGCAGAAAAAGAAGTTAAGGAGACACGTTTCGCAAAAATTGATAACGATGCAACCGGAATTATCGGAGCCTGGGCTTATGATGAAAATGCCATCAAAACTCAAACGCTAGTATTTTTTCCAAACGGTAAATTCCTGATGCTCGATCCAACGGGCGAAGCACAGCGCGAAGATCAAGCGAAATGTGGAAAACCTGGTATCGAATTTTCATCCTATACCTACAACAAGGGAAGCAGCAAACTCAGTTTGTCGAGCTATACTTATAATACAAATGGTTGCGTCGGCTTCTCCGACGTGGAAGGCAGCACAAGCTTCGCAATCAGCTCCGACGGAACGACGGCAAAATTAGAGAAACCCGGCGAAAGACCCATTACACTGTATCGCGTTTCAAAATAATTTTTTACTTCATTCTGGACAGTTACGCATCGGAATTAATTCAGAATCCGGTGGGTAACGTCCCTCAGTTGCGATAATCCCGGCGCTTATGGTCATTATTCGCATCGCTCTTAGCGTTCCTGTAGACATTCTGTTTGATTATCAAGCCGAAGATGCCAGCTCGCACGATATTGGTCTGCGTGCCTGCGTACCCTTTGGTAAAAAAAAGCTCACGGGCATTATTATGGCAATCGGTACGGAAACTCAGGTTCCGATCGAGAAGCTTAAATCCGTTTATTGCATTTTCCGGGAAATTAATCCGCTTCCGCCAGCATTGCTGGATTTGTTCCAATTCTGCAGCCAATATTATCATCACCCGCTCGGCATGGTCATCATGAACAGTTTGCCCGTACTGTTGCGCAATAATAAGCCGGTTAAACTAAAAGATTCCGCACAACACCCCTTGCGTCTCACGGATTCAGGCAGGCGGATCGATATCACCACGATTCCTGCGCGCAACCGCGTGGCGCGACGCCTGCTGACGGAATTTCAAAATGCAACCATACTGACTGCCCAACAAATCAAACAAATTTCGCCGCGCACCAGTAAATTACTGATTGAATGGAAGCGACTCGGTTGGGTAACCGAAAAACCAACAATCGAGACATCTCCATCCAAAACTACCCCCATTCCCACCTTGACAGCCGACCAGGCCAATGCAGTAACAACCGTGACTGCGGAGCTTGAACGATTCAACACTTGGTTGCTGCATGGGGTAACCGGCAGCGGCAAGACCGAAATATATTTGCGCCTTATCGAATCGGCTTTGTCCCATGATAAGCAAACGCTGGTACTGATTCCGGAAATCAATTTAACCCCTCAGCTGGAAGCGGTTTTTCGTGCACGCTTTCGTACCGTTTTATTGATCAATCTGCACAGCGGGCTCAACGACACGCAACGGTTAACCGGCTGGCTGCAAGCCCAGCGCGGTGAAGCTAAAATTATTCTAGGCACGCGTCTGGCTGTTTTTACACCACTGTCCAGGCTGGGTCTGATCATCGTCGATGAAGAACATGACAGCTCATTCAAACAACAAGATGGATTACGTTATTCTGCGCGTGACCTGGCGATTTTTCGCGCACGGAAAACAAATATTCCTGTAGTGCTGGGCTCCGCTACACCATCCCTGGAAAGTTATTTCAATGCCATCAATGGCCGCTACCGATACATCCGCCTAGCTTCCCGCGCAATGCAAAGCGCCAGGCTACCTTCGATTCAGTATATTGATACACGTATTCATAAGTCACAGGCTGGATTATCCGAACCATTACTCAAAGCATTGGAAAAATGTTTAGCCAACAAATACCAAAGCCTGATTTTCATCAACCGGCGCGGTTATGCGCCAGTGCTGCTATGCAAATCCTGCACTTGGAGTGCACTCTGTCAGCGCTGCTCCAGTCGCCTTGTGGTACATTTGCGCGATAAAAAATTATGCTGCCATCATTGCGGTCATGAAGAGAATTTTCCGCGTGCTTGTCCACAATGCGGCAATCAAGATATCGCACCATTCGGTCAAGGCACGCAACGTGTGGAAGAAACGCTGCGCGCACATTTTCCAGCAGCGCGAATTTTGCGCATCGACCGCGACAGCACACGCCGCAAGAATGCCTGGAAAGAAATTTTGCACGCCATTCATACCCATCAAGTAGATATTCTGATCGGTACCCAACTATTAGCTAAAGGGCATGATTTCCCTAATTTATCATTGGTTGGTATTCTGAATGCCGACACCTCGCTCTACAGTACGGATTTTCGTGCCAGTGAACGTTTATTTGCGCAACTCATGCAAGTTTCCGGGCGCGCAGGCCGGGCAAATGTTGCAGGGCATGTGTTAATTCAAACTGAATTTCCCGATCATCCTCTGTATCATGCGTTGCAACAACACGATTATGATACCCTGGCGCAGGCTCTGCTCACGGAAAGAAAAATAGCCGGATTTCCACCCTATGTATATCAAGCACTTTTGCGTGCCGAAGCCCATAGCATTAAAATAGTGCTTAATTTTCTAAAACAAGCTGCACACTTGGCCGAGCCAACTCAAGCGATAGAACTTTATGACCCGGTGCCTGCCCAGCTGCTGCGTTTAAAAGGAATGGAGCGCGCATACTTACTCATACAATCGACTTCACGCAAACAATTACAGACATTTCTCGCTGAATGGTATAGGCAAATAAATACATTACCTACCCGCCAAGTGCGCTGGGTACTGGATGTCGATCCAATTGAATTTTGATTTATAACAAGGCCATCTTTAGCAAGTGCCCGATGAAATAGCCTGGCACTTATGCGCTCAGACTCCGGCAATAGTTAATAACAGAATATCAGACAGCACCGGGTTCTGCTTAGGAATGGCAACCATCATTGTGCAACTTCACAAGACGACGACTTGCGAAGGTGAATGGGATTTCAGTAAACTTCGCATCGCATTCGAGAAATTTGACTGGCACTGAAAAAACGATCTCACGAACTTGAGAATACACTATGAAGGTCCGGCAAATATTATTTATCTCTATTAATCCAGAATCTGTACTTTTATCCGCCTCAATTAAGTATGGCATACTGACCCCGGGTTGGTTGCAGGAGTATTCTGCATAATTTTAATCAGCATAAGCCATAGATCGATAACCCTATCGAGGAGGATAAATTGCTTTTTACACGTGATGATCACAAGATTAGTATTATTGGCGGCCTACTCCTGCTGGGATTAACATTATCAACCGGTATCGCTGTTTACAGTGCAATGCGGCAACAGATTGAATCCGTACTGGGCATAGGCTTACGTGTTGCGTTGCAAGGCAAGGCGCTTCTCGTGGAAAATCAAATTCAAAAAGGTATGGGAGATACACGCGCTTTAGCTCTCCGTCCGTTCTTGATTCAATCGATGCAGGAACTCAATGCGCAACCAGAAAATAAAGGCGCATCACGCGATCTTGAGCGAAATGTTAATTCACTTCTAGAAGCGGGCTTTTCAGCCGCAGTTGTTTATGACGCAAAGGGCAATAAGTTATCCCAAATTGGCCATTTCTCTGAAAATATAGCTCAGTCAATACCATTGCCGGAATATCATGACACATTCCTCATATGGGATAAGCAATTTATTTTGCGCACTCAAGTCGATATTACAGATCAAGAAAAACACCATATCGGCAGAATTGTGACAGAAACCAAACTACCACAAGTAACACGCAGATTCAGCGAGATCAGATCCATTGGCAAAACCGGCGAATTCATATTGTGCGCTCCTCCGGCCATCGATACACAAGCGATGGCTTGTTTGATCAGTCAAATTGACGGCGTAAAATTTACCCATCTGCGATATGCAAGAGAAGGGGGAATATTGCCAATAAATCTTGCGCTCAATGGCACAAGCGGTGTCATCGCTGTAAAAGATTATCGCCACATACCGGTAATTGAAGCATATGCACCACTCCATGGTATTGGTCTAGGCATGGTTCTGAAGTTGGACCAGGAGGAATTATTCAATCCGGTTAATGATCAATTAATAACCATCGTCCTTTATCTCGTTGGATTGATTATTGCTGAAATATTGCTATTGAATTGGTTTGTTCGCAAGCTGATCAAATCCGAAAGAGAATCACGCGATGCTAAAGAAACCGCAGAACAGATTTCCATCGAACTGAGCCATAAGGAAATTGAGCTGCGCGAACGCCTAAAAGAAATTACCTGCCTATATGAGATTCGCCGCAGCATTGGATCGGATTTATCCGTCGACAAAGCTTGTCAACAGATAATTGCACATCTGATACCCGCCATGCAATATCCGGAACACGCTTCGGTAATCATCGAACTCGATGGAGAGCGCATTTCTTCAATGCCTTCACCTCAGGATATGACACACGGGTTAAGCTCAAAGATCAGTGTCAATGGCAGGATACGAGGCCAATTAAGCGTTTTCTATCCTCAGGACAAGCCTTTTCTGGTTCTGGAAGAGCAAAAGCTTATCGATGCGATTACCAGTGATCTGGCACGATGGTTGGAACGTAAGCAAGTCGATGAGCTTTTGCATGAGCGCCTTAAGGAGATCACTTGTCTTTATGAAATTCGCCGTGGCATCGGCATGGAATCATCGATAGACAACGTTTGTCAGAATATTTTTGAACATCTGATACCGGCTATGCAATTTCCCGAAATTGCAAGTGCAGTAATCGAACTCAACGGTTGGAGATTTACCATCGGAAAATTTGACCCGGAAGCTGGACATCGATTACAGTCAAAAGCCAAAATCACTCACAGAAAAACCAGTTATTGGCGCACAGAACGAGACCCTGCGTGTACCTGCTGTTCCATGATTCGTGTTAATGGCAAAGTGTGCGGTCAAATACGAGTTTATTACCCGGCCGATCACCCTCATATGGTGGTGGAAGAGCAGAAACTTGTTAGCGCGATCGCCAGCGACTTGGAAAGCTGGCTGGAGCGCAAACGATTGGAACAAGCTCTGGTATTCGTAGCTGAAGAACAGGCGCATACCATCGGACAAGAGTTGCACGATAATCTGGGACAGCAAATAGCCGCTATCGGCTATCAAGCCAGGGCGCTGGAAAAGCAAATCATTGCCGCAGGAAACATCAGCATGGCGACAGTTGCCGCCTCCATTGCTTCACAAGCACAAATCTCAGTAATACACATCAAGCAACTGGCGCAAGGACTGCTTCCGTTTGAAATAGAAGCCAATGGCGTAATTGCCGCATTACAAGCGCTAGCAAATAGAGTAGCAACGACTTACAGCATATCTTGTGTATTTTCATGCAAAAACAATATTATTATTCATGATGATACTTTGGCGCTTAATCTGTATCGAATTGCCCAGGAAGCCGCCAACAATGCAATTCGCCATGGTAAAGCGCAACACATCACTATATCTTTATCTTCAAATGAAGAACTACTGTGTTTGTCAATTTCCGATGACGGCAGCGGATTTATTGAAACAAGTGGAACCTCACAAACAACCTCCGGAATGGGTATAAAAATAATGCAATATCGTGCCAAGCAATTAGGTGCAAAATTGGATTTTCTCCCGCGCTCCGAAGGTGGCACGGAAGTTCGTTTAGAAATGCGGATGGCCTAAAATGTCTACAAATAAAATAAAAGTAATGTTAGTGGATGACCATGCCATGTTAAGGCATGGCATGGCGATGATGATCAACATGGAATCCGATATGGAAGTAATTGCCGAAGCCGGTGATGGCAACGAGGCATTGGCAATACTGAAGAAAAATGAACCTGTTGATATTGTTTTATTGGATGTCACGCTTAAAACCGTATCCGGTTTTGAAGTGATTAAAAGTATGCATGCACTGATACCTACACTTCCCGTCCTATTTGTCTCCATGCATGATGAATCAGTGTATGCAGAGCGCGCTTTACGCGCCGGCGCGCGTGGCTATGTGATGAAACAAGAACCGGGCGAAATATTGCTGGCGGCGATTCATGAAGTACTTAAGGGTAACGTTTATTTGAGCCAGCAAATGCATGAGAAATTGTTGAAACGTATCGCCTCTGGTCACTCCGAGCCCGAGCAGCTGATCAATACACTTACTCCCAGCGAATTTGAAGTACTCCACTTGATTGGACAGGGGCACAGCAGTCAAGAAATTGCAAAATTGCTGTGCCGCAGCATTAAAACCATTGAAACGCATCGTTTCAATATCCGGGTCAAACTGCATTTAAAAGATGGCGCCGACTTAATCCGCTACGCCACACGTTGGATTTCCGAAGAACACTGAACCACATCACTTGATTCAATCTAGGGGTTTCCCTTACCTCAAAACAATGGATTCCCCAATATCATTTCAATATTGATTCTCGTAGGATACGCACATGTGTCAATCCATTTGGGAGTTTTAATATCATGAATATCAAATTTGGAAAATATCTTGTAGTTTTACCGATGCTTTCTATATTAGTTGCCTGTGCGCAGTTAAGCCCAATGGAAGCACAGAATACGGAAAGCGGAAAAATTATATCGGAAGCCAAAACAGTCAATGATCACGAAAATCTGATTAATTACTACGATAAGCTGGCCAATGAAATGACCGTAAAAGCTGAAGAAAAAAGAAAATTACTGGAAGAATATGAAAATCATAGTCAACACTATGGCAGGCGTGGGCAGGATTATAGGTCACACACACTGGCAAATATCCGTTACTATGAGCAGGAAGCATCAGAAGCCATTAATCATGCAGGTTATCATCGCAAGATCGTTGCAGAACTTCAAAGAAATGAATATGCAAAATCTGTTGACAGACCGGAACTAGTAAACAACCCTAAAATTAAGGCCAGACTCAGTGAGACTGAAAACTTAAAAAGAAATTAACACATCGTTGCTATCGAGCGGGCATATTTATAATTAGATTTATGAACTAATATCGCCTTTAAGAATGCCAAAGGCACGGAGAATGTACAGTAACATTCTCCGTGCCTTTGGCAATTTATATTTGTATGTATGAATGAATCGTACCATCACTCTAAAAAGAAATTCCTGAAAAGGTTATTAATTGTTTTCACATTAGGAAGTACGTTTCTTTTCTTTACATATGCAACTACTCCTTACGCAAATAATTTAAAGAAACATTTTAAAGATAGCCGTATAGAGCTCGGTGGTTGGATTCATGGCGGCGCGACTTTAAACCCCAGTCAAGCAGGGGGTTATAATGGCCCTGTTGCTTTTGCTGACCAGGCTAATCGATTCCAATTAAATCAATTCAATTTGTTTCTGCAACGCCCGGTAATATCCGAAACCAGAAAATGGGATTTTGGCGGACGTTTTGACTTTTTATTTGGAACCGATGCGATCTTCACGCAAGCCTTTGGTGTACCAACTTTCGATGTGAATTCTGGAGAGCCTCTCAATCGCAATAACTGGGATCTCAATCTATGCTGTTCTTCAACGCGCACTTATGGCATTGCACTTCCCCAAGCTTACTTGGAAGTGCATGTACCCATAGGAAAAAACGGAATCAATCTAAAAGCAGGGCATTTTTACTCACCGACCGGTTTTGAAACCATCCCAGCACCGGATAATTTCTTCTATACCCGTGCCTACTCCTTTAATGCCGGAGAACCCTTCACACATACCGGCCTCCAAGCCAACTATATCGTCAACAATAATTGGTCCGTCTCAGGGAGTGCGGTCACCGGCAGTGCAACAGGTGGTTGGGATAGCGGATGGGATAAACAATTAGGTAATTGGGGAGGTGTTGCGGGTATTACCTGGACTAGCGATAATCAGGCCACCTCGCTCAACGTTACCGGCACTTATGGCAAAATTTCAACACGCAGTGACGAGTCATGGGGAATGTACAATATTGTATTTCAACACAAAATAAATCCAAAAACGCTGCTGGTACTGCATCATGTTCATGGTTATGCCGGTGACGTTTTATTAAATAATTTGAAATACACGAATGTAGTAAAAAATGCTGAATGGATTGGTTTTGTAACACACCTATACCATGATCTTACTGACAATTTATCGATTGGTGTACGTGGAGAATGGTTCCGTGACCGGGATGGATTCCGCAATCCCTCCCCTTTCCGGGTTGCTGCGGCAACCAATATCGTAAACGGTGTGGCCACCAGCTATGCCGGCAATATCAGCAGTGTCACTATTACCCCGGCCGACTACTATGCTGCTACCATCGGTTTAAACTGGAAAGCTGCAAAAACATTGAAACTTCAATCGGAGGCGTTAAAAAAGCTCAACATCCGCCCCAATATCCGCTATGACAGGGTCGATGCTTTGCATACAACCGCTTATCGACCCTTTGCCGGCAATAAAGATCAAATTCTATTCTCACTCGATTTCGTAATCCCATTTTAGGGACACACATCTTAAAAAGGATAAAATGCAAATATCATTCGAAAAATTAATTATTCCAGATCATCCAGCGCAAGCTTTGGGCCCGACCTAACCTTGGCTTTATTAATTGAATCATCGTGTTGTTTCGTCGCCATTCTTTTATGAAATTCGGCAAATCTCAGACTCTCTTGCAATGTCTTTTCATGGGCGCGAATATTCGCAGAAGTATGTGACTGCAAATCCAAGCCTCTTCTTCCATAATAGTAGGGACGCGCTTCGTATGCCGCAAGAATCCTTTTATTTTTCTGCAGATTTGACCTCGCCTCTTCAGCTACTGTTTCATAATAATGGGCCAAGGCCTCGTGATCATTATTTGCAATACCTGTTGGCGCAATCAGCGATGCATTCATTTGGGCACAAGCGCTCAGAATAATCAGTGTTAATATTCCTACTGATAATTTTAATGTTTTCATAATGAATACCTCCTCTAACTTATGGCACCATCTTAGTTTGATCAGCACTCCGTGTATATTGGGAAAACCCTTGTTTTTCATTAATGGAAACCATTAACCTTAATGAAAACAATATCTTTCCGAAACTCACGGCAAATTTAATCTCATCTCTAATAAGCTAATTTAAAAGATATCTTGAAATGAAACATGGCATGAAATACTCAGGATGGCTGATATGTGCCCTGACAAGTGCCATCCTTTTCTGTTCCATATATTCGGATAATCTTTGTGCCAATAGCTTTAAAAAGTTTCTCACCCATCACAAATTGGAATTTGGCGGCTGGATTCATGGCGGCGCAACACTCAATCCCAGCCAATCAGGGGGATTTAATGGCCCGGTTATTTTTGCCGACCAGGCCAATCGGTTCCAGTTGAATCAATTTAACCTGTTTATGCGGCGTTCGGTTGTTTCCGAAGGAAAAACATGGGATTTTGGCGGGCGTTTCGATTTTATGTTCGGAACCGATGCCATTTTCACTCAGGCATTTGGCGTGCCGTCCTTCGATGTCAATGACGGAACACCACTCAAAAGAAATGAGTGGGATCTCAATCTATGCTGCGATTCTACGCGTACCTACGGCATCGCTCTGCCGCAAACCTATCTGGAAGCCTATGTCCCTGCCGGTAATGGGCTCAACATAAAATTAGGTCACTTCTATACGCCTACCGGCTTCGAAACTGTTCCAGCGCCCGATAATTTTTTCTACACGCGAGCATATACTTTGAACGTCGGCGAGCCTTTCACGCATACGGGAATGCTCGCCACGTATTATGTCAATCCAAACTGGCAAATTATGGGGGGACCGCTGACAGGCAGCGCAACAGGTGGGTGGGATGCAGGCTGGGATAGGCACCTCAGTAATTGGAGCGGATTAGGAGGATTCACCTGGACCAGCGATAATCAAACCACTTCATTCCATCTTTCCGGAACCTATGGCGAAACCTCCGCGCGCAGCAGTGAGATTTGGGGGTTCTACAATATCGTGTTCAAGCACAGAATCACCCCCAAAACCTTGCTGGTTTTACACCAGGTTTATGGCCATGCCGGCGGCGTATTGCTGAACAATCTAAAATACACCAACGTCATCAAGGATGCCGAATGGTTTAGCGCGCTCATGCATCTATACTATGATCTGACCGATAATGTATCCATTGGCGCCCGGGGCGAATGGTATCGTGACGAAGACGGCTTTCGTAACCCCTCCCCGTTCCGTATCGCCGCCGCCACCAATGTCGTAAATGGCATCCCTGTCAGTTATGCCGGAAACCTCAGTACCGTCACCATCACCCCGGCCGATTATTATTCCATGACGCTCGGTTTAAATTGGAAAGCCGCCAAAACGCTTAAGCTGACCTGGAATGCGCTAAAAAAACTCACTATCCGCCCGAACATCCGCTATGACAGGGTCGATGCGTATAAAACCAGCGCATACCGGCCGTTCGACGGAAACAAAGACCAGATCCTGTTTTCACTCGACTTTTTGCTGCCTTTTTAGGCATTGAGGATAACTGACATTTTTGCATGTGCGACAGGAGGTATTTATACTGATAACTCACAATCTAGGCTTGCTCAGCACATCACGTCATTGAATCCTTCGTGATCTTCTGACCAGTAGAAATATGCACTTAGCAAGCTAGAATAGTAGTCTTGTCAATTTTCATCTATAATTCTCTTATGATGATCAAAAAGCTCTCCAATAATATGAGCTATTTGATTAAGTAGATTCCAGTAATCTATAAGTTTTAATTGATCCATAGTTTCTAATTCTGTCCAAACAAACGAAGATTTTCGCAAAAAACCTGTTCCGTGCGCTTCAGCTGTACGAAACATATCATCGAATTTTTGTATTGCAGATTGAATCTGCTCGACAATTTCGTATGAAAGCATGGCACCATTCCTAGCAATCTTCGCAAAAAATCTTTTCTTACTATTAGCACTACAAAATTTCTCATATTCAGTTGGCGCTAAAACTAAAACAAATAACCCCATGATCTTATCCCATAAGCTACGATATCGAAATATATATGCATTAGAGTAATGATGTAGTTTCATTCTCAGCTCAAATGATTTCTGAGTTGCCTCCGATTCACTAAGATCTGCAAAATCCACTTGAATTACTTGATTGATACATCGCCCCATTTCCGCTGTATCACACCAAATCAAACCTAGATTTATCGAAATACCTAATATAGCAGAGAAAATACGGCCACCATCAGGAGTGTTCTGAAGTGCATCATAAGTTCGTAGCAATGAAATATGTTGAATAGCGTATCCTCCATGATTCTCAAGATAAGAAAGAAAACAACGCTCAAAGCGTACGATATCTTCACGTGTATTCAAGGGAAATACTTTAAACTCCGACATTGTCTATAACCAACAATACTTAGCTTTCATCATCTTACGCTCTCCTGCTTTTGCAAATGCGCTTCCACATCTTTCTGACTAAACCCAATTGCACTCGCAACACGATCGGCATGACTTACTTTGGAAATGCCTTCAATCAGGCGATGTGTCGGACCTTGCGACATGAATTCTACTTGCAGATAGCGGCCAATACCGTCTTTCTGCAACAATTCGCACAGTTCGTGATTGTGCGTGACCAGCAAAGTGCTGGCACCGAGTTTATGGAATCCTTTCAGGATATATTCCGAGATCGTCATTTTTTCTTCAAACGTCGTGCCTTCGGATAATTCATCCAATATCACCAGACTGAGTGGTGTGGCATTAAAGAAAATCTCCTTGGTACGCTGCAGTTCATGACCGAAACGTCCCATTGCGGCGCTGAGCTGGCCTGGGTCAGGCACTTGATAATAGAGACGTTCGGCCGGAACCAGTTGTCCTTGCGTGGCGGGGATATAGCAGCCGATTTGCCCGAGCAGTTGAATTTGCACCACGGCCTTGCAATACGCCGTTTTTCCGCCACTATTCGGGCCGGTGATGATCAGCACGCGACCTGCCTGATCGAGGTGGATATCGTTCGGTACATAATCAGGAATGGTTCGTACCAGCAACGGATTCCGGGCCTGACTGACGGTTAGGCGGTGCTGCTTCTCATCAAGAATTTGCGGCAATACTTTGTCGCCAGTAAGCGACTGACCATAGCGGCAAAAAGACAATAATTCATCCAGCATGCCAAGGGCCTCAATAGCTTTGGGCAGATCGGGGCTTTCGCGGAATTGCTTGCGCAAGGGGTAAATGATCGAATCGCGATCGGATACGCCCATCGCCAGCAGCAGGATCGGAAACACCGGCACCGTGAGCGCCAAAATGCCATAACCGATGTAAGACACATTGAACTGCGGCATGAAGTTTTCAAAGAAAAACAGAATACCGTACGACGCGGCAAAGAAAATCGCTATCGGGATAAGTTTAAACAATGAAGGCCTGAAGCGTGAAAATAGATCAAAGACCGATTTTTCTTTTTTGCTTTTAAACTTGCTGCCGGAAACATAAACCGGGCCTTTCATTAATGCATAGGTGCGCGATCGGCCGAAATCACGGAAGGCATCCAGCAGCGCGCGCAAATAAGCAGACTGTGGCTGCGGAATTTGTGCAGCGCCTTCAACCAGATCCACGGCAAATTCGGTTCCATCCACGTATTGCCGATAGCCATAGCCGCCGAATTCCAGTTTATCGGTACGGCTGCTCGGCTCCTCGGTCGTCAGCCCACCAACAAATTCGCCATATAACAGATATTTCAATGATTTTTCTCCGGAAGTCGCTTTGCTCACAAATTTCGTGATTGCATCATACAATTGCGGATCCGACTCCATCTCAAGTAATGCCATCTGTTTCTGCTGCAATATTTCCGCATTCTGATTCGGGCGGGCAATGGAGCGATACAGCGTCAGTCGGCCGGATTCAGTTTGGGTTTGATTGATCGTATGAAACAAGGTCTCTGCTTCAATCGCTTCAAAGGTTTTCGCATCCAGTACTTCGTAATTGCTTTCGGTAGGACGGATAGCTTCCACCGTCGTGGGTTGCTCGGAATCGGATAAGATAAATTTTTTGCGCCAAATATCAATCATACGGAAAGTCTGTTTAAGGTTTTTTCGGTTTTTATGGGTTGCCAGCAAGCAAGGCTGCCTGAACGTGTAAAATACGCATATTTGCAATGAAACACAACACAATGACATTTCCTGCTCACTCGCACAGTATTTCTTACGATGCGACCCGTTAACAAAGCGCTACGCCTGATCGTATTTATCGCCGTGGCAAGCGCGATTGCGCTTGCAAGCTGGCATTACACCCGGCCAAAACCATTGGAAGTGGAGTTGGCCGTCATCACTTCAGGCGATGTGGAAGCAACGATAGTCAACACGCGTGCAGGGACGGTCAAATCCTGCCAGCGATCCAATCTAGCACCCATAACCGGTGGGAAGATTGTAAAAATCCGGGTAAAAGAAGGCGATCATGTGCAAAAGGGTCAGGTTCTGCTGGAGTTATGGAATCAGGATTTAAAGGCGCAGCGCGAACTGGCGCAACGTCAACTCACCATGGCGCAGGATCGCCGTCGCGAAACCTGTATCCTGGCGGAGAACGCTCAGCGTGAATCAATCCGTACGCAACAGTTGGTCGAACAGGGCTTTGTCAGTTCGCAGCGGTTCGACGATGCTCATGCCAACGCACGTTCCCGTCAGGCCAGTTGCGAAGCGGCCATATCCGACATCAAGCGCGCCAAAGCGCAGATCCACGTATCCCAGGCCGGGATTGACCGCACCATCATCACTGCCCCATTCTCCGGTGTAATTGGAAAAATTTCCGGTGAACTGGGCGAATTCACTACGCCCTCACCACCTGGCATCCCTACCCCGCCGACAATTGATCTGATTGACGACAATTGCCTGTATGTCACCGCGCCAATGGATGAAGTCGATGCGCCCAAAATTAAGGTGGGACAGGAAGCACGTATCACGCTTGATGCCATGCCTGAGAAAGTATTTCCCGGAAGAATCCGGCGCATTGCACCGTATGTCACTGAAATCGAGAAACAAGCACGCACCGTGGATATCAAAGTGGATTTTCTGCATACCCCTGCAGATGCTTTGCTGGTGGGTTACAGTGCCGATGTTGAAGTGATTCTTAAACGCAAGGAAAATGTAGTGCGTATACCCACGCAGGCCATCCGGCAAAATAATAAAGTCTGGAAGGTGGATGACAATCATCGGTTAACCGAGCTGTCACTGGAAACCGGTTTGAGCAATTGGAGTTTTACCGAAGTGCGCGGCGGCTTGAAAGCAGGCGATCAAATTCTGATGTCTTTTGATCAGGACAACATCAAAGCGGGTGTTGCCGTGCAACCCAAGCCGCAATAATCATGATTCGCCTGACTGCTATAACACGTACATTTTATATGGGTGATCAAACGGTTTATGCATTGAATGACATCAATCTGCAGATCGCTTCAGGAGAGTACGTTTCGATTATGGGGCCTTCCGGCTCGGGAAAATCCACGTTGCTGAACATTCTCGGCTTGCTCGACAAGCCCGATAGCGGATGTTATGAACTGGATGAAAAACAGGTCACCGATTTATCAGAAACTGAGCAGGCACAAATCCGCCGTGAAAGAATCGGCTTTGTTTTTCAATCGTTCCATCTTGTTCCGCGCTTGACCGCCGCAGAAAATATCGAACTGCCGTTAACGCTCAGCGGCATACCCTCTGAGCAACGGCAAATACGCGTCAATGAGGCGTTGCAGGCTTTCGAATTGAAACAGCGCGCGCAACACCGACCGGCAGAGCTTTCCGGTGGCCAGCGCCAGCGCGTGGCGATTGCGCGTGCAACCATCATGCAACCCAGCGTCATCCTGGCGGATGAGCCTACCGGGAACCTGGACCATCAGATCGGTGCGGAAGTAATGACCTTGTTGGAGAATTTGCATCATCAGGGGACCACGTTGATTGTCGTCACACACGACCGGGAATTAGGCGCACGTGCGCATCGTCAGATCGGCATGCGAGATGGAAAAATTTTAACGGATCAAACCGATGACGCTGGTTGACACATTACAAACCTCGTTTAAAACAGTATTGAGCTATCGTCTCCGCTCATTTCTGATCGTATTCGCGATGGCTTTGGGGGTAGCTGCGGTAGTAATATTGACAGCCTTGGGTGATGGCGCAAGAAATTATGTAATCAATCAGTTCTCTTCCATCGGCACCAATCTGCTGGTGGTGTTACCCGGACGGGCGGAAACATCGGGTTCGTTCCTGGGTGCAGTGTTAGGTCAAACACCGCGCGACCTTACCCTAAAGGATGCGCAATTGATCGGCCGTTTGCCGCAAGTACGGCGTTATGCACCGCTCAATGTTGGTGAAGCAGAGCTATCTGCTGCCAATCGCTTACGCGCTGTGACCGTACTCGGCAGTAACGCCAATCTGATACCCATCCGGCATATGAAACTAGCGCAAGGAAGTTTCATGGTACAGGGCACTGAGAGTAATGCCCAAATTGTTCTGGGTGCAAAAATAGCCAAGGAATTTTTTCCTCGCACGCAAGCTGTCGGACAGCGCATTCGATTAGGTGACAGTCGATTTCTGGTCTCCGGTGTTCTGATGTCGCAAGGTGAAACTATGGGATTCAATACCGATGAAATTGTCATTATTCCAATTGACTATGCACAAACCATGTTCAATACGACTTCACTATTCCGTATCCTGATTGAAGCCAAGAGCCATAGTGAAATCGAACCCGCAAAACAAGCAATACTAGCGACCATGAAACAGAGTCATGACGGAGAAGAAGATATTACCGTAATTACGCAAGATGCCATTCTCTCGACCTTTGACCGCATTTTGCAAGCATTGACTATGGCGGTAGCGGGGATCGCCGCGATTAGTCTGGTTGTTGCCGGTATTTTAGTGATGAATGTCATGCTGGTCGCGGTCAGCCAACGCACTGCAGAGATCGGCCTGCTGAAAGCCATCGGGGCAACATCCGCCGATATCCGCCGCCTGTTCTTTGCCGAAGCGATTTTGTTGTCGGTGGTAGGCGCTATTTTAGGGTTTCTGTTAGGCCAATTCGGCAGCTTGATGCTACGTCTGGCATTGCCGCAGCTTCCCGCCTGGCCGCCGGCATGGGCAACTATCGCAGGGATTATGGTCGCATTAACAACCGGAGTTCTAGCCAGTATAGCGCCTGCCAGTAAAGCAGCTAAATTGGATGCAGTTAATGCACTGGGGAAGAAATAACTTTAATGAACACGTTCTATTTTATCTTTTGTTCGCTGGCGAACCATCATCCCAAGCTTGCTATCAACCCACCCACCATTCCGACTTACCCGCCAGCGAAATTGAATCTGACTTAATTCGATCCAGTTGTTAATTATTCTAAAAATCACGGTTTGTCTTTAGCTGATTTACCATCCGTATCAGAAGCATCTGTATCATGTTTTGTAACATCATCCGGTCCATAAGCCGACATTTTCGGTCTATCCATCAGATGCCCGTCGGGCGTTCTTTTAGGTTCATTACATGCAGCCAGCATCGAAATCGAAAATAGTCCGGCTAGAAATAAATATTTTGTCGTCATATTTTTACTCTCCTATACACAATACGTTAGCTTAATCCAATTAAGTCACAGATATGAAATTATTATTCAACATATGGCAGAGTAAATTAATCTGCCGATTCAAATATGAAGTGCAACGCCTGATTTGAAGAATACCTGATTAGGTGTTTGGTATCCAAGCCGTTTTCTAGGTCGATTGTTCAATCTTTCCATTGCTGTATCCATTTCCTGTTGTGTAATAGTGGTGAAGTCCCTGTTTTTGGGGAAGTACTGCCGAATCAGTCCATTAGTATTCTCGTTCGTCCCTCGTTCTCATGAAGCGTAAGGGTGGGCGAAATAGAAGTCCGCATCCAGTTGTTTGCTGATCTCATCAAATCCGGCGAATTCCCGCCCGTAGTACATTCGGAGTAATGAAAGAGTCAGCGCTATACCTCAGAATATTTGATACCTATCAACAAACTGTGAGGACATCAATATGACTGACTCTACTCATATCAATCCGGATTCTATTCTCGTGGGTATCGATATTGCTAAACAAAACCATGATGCACTGATTTTATGGCCTTCAGGACATTAAAAAGTCATCAGAATCCCGAACACGTTAGAGGGCTATCAACAATCATTGAAAGCAACCCATGCGTTGCCAGCGGAAATTACAATTGGTTTTGAACCTACTGCCGATTACCACCGCAATGTTGCTTTCTGGTTTAAACATCAGGGAGCTCAGTGCATGTTAGCTTCTTCATTGTCTGTGGCACGGGCTCGAGAGATGCTATTCAAAACCTGGGATAAACACGATCGCAAAGATGCACGGTTAATTTTATATCTAATGCAACAAGGCATGGTTCGCCCGTTTTATGATCCATTGGTTGAAAGCACAATGGATATACAAGAACTATCAAATATCTATCATCAGATTTCCCTCAGCAGAACCCGGATACAACATAGCTTGCTCAATCATTATCTCACGTTGTATTTTCCTGAGATGGAGCGCTATCTGCACAGTACGCGTGCCGAGTGGTTTTGCAGGTTATTACTAAAGTTTCCCACTCCGACTTCTATCCTACGTTATAAAAAAGCGACTTTTGTAAAGCGAGCATGGGATATCGTTGGACGGAAGGTCTGCAAACAACGATTTCTTGAAGAAGTTTACGAGATCGCAGCTCATTCAATAGGTTTGCCCGTTGCTTTAAAAGGATTGGGTATCACGACTTTTAAGTTGCAATTGCCACGTTACCTTGAGCTTTCAATTCAGCGTAATGAACTAGAAAAAATGGCAGAGTCTATGCTATCTCAGCGGACTGATTATCAGCGATTACGCACGCTTCCCGGGGTTGGACCGATTATCTCGCTGATTAAACTGCTGTGTTAAGTCTTGTCGGGCCAATACAATGGACCCTTGTATACTATGGTGAGCACCCTTTAATTTAGGTACAAGCAGCGCTTGGTCGAGATTTATTGTTAGGCACGGTACAGGTGCCAGGGATATTTTTGAGGTAAATATCAGTTGACTCCGCAGGTAGTCCGTTGTCGGAAGTAATCGTATGCACCCGTCTTCGGTGTGGCTTGAGCAGGCGAGTGGTTGCTTTTATCACTGCCTCGGTGGTCTTCCGCTCCACCTTGCGAATCAGCGTGTATCCCGTCTTTCGCTCGACCAGGCTGACGATGGCCTGCCGGTGGTTCTTGCCGATGATGGTATCTGCCTCCCAGCCGCCGACACGACTTCTAGCATCGACAATAGCCGGACGTTGCTCAATGGATTGGCGGTTGGGGATGATGCCGCGCCGATCTGTCTTGCCATAACGCTTCCGGCGCTGCTTCTGACAGCGCAGATTCTTCCAAAGAATGCCGCCGTTTCGTTTGTCGGCATAAACCCTCTGGTACACCGTCTCAATGCTGATGCCCGCATAGTTGCTGATCTGGTCTGGGCTCCATTGCAGCATGAGTTTCTCTTGCGCAAACTGCCAGGTTACATCGTCTATCGCCCGCGCATTGATGGCTTTCCGCTCGATTGCTTTGTTATGCGCTTGTTTGGGGCGATAGCCACGCGCCCCGCAGTTACGGACCAACTCCCGGCTGATAGTTGATACGCTTCGGTCGATGACGGTGGCGATCTCGCTTTGTAAGACCTCTGCACAACCGCAAGAATTTTGCTGTAGCGACAGAGAAAATTTTCCAAGTGACACTTGTTGCACGTCACTTTAATAGAAAGTGAAGTTTTTTCCTTTTTTTAGGTGAATTTTTCCCCTTTTATGTAATATTTGGACGGATCGCTCCCCTTAATGGTTGGTCTACGAAGATTTTGTTGGCTGCTTTCTTTAGATTCATGCAGATACTTTTCAGTATGACTTGGGCGTTGACTTTCGTCGTACCGAAGTAGCTGGCGCGTCCCATTCTGAATAAGCGTTTGATTGTGCCGAAACACTGTTCGACAATATAGCGTTTTTTACTGATCAATTGATTCGCCAGCTTCTGGCGTGACGAGAGGGGTTTATTCTTGTACGCGCGATGCATGATTGCGCTCTTGATCTTTTGCTTTCTTAGAAATTGCCGATTGGCATTGCTGGCGGATCCCTTGTCGGCATACACCCGATTCGCCTCGATATGCGCACCATCGATAGCGGCTTCGAAATGCATCATTTCGCTCTGGTTGGCAGGGGCGGTGTGAACCCCGCGCACATAGCCGTCTTGTGCGTCCACCACCAGGTAACTGCGGTAGCCAAACTGCGACTTCCTGCCTTTCTTCAGCCAGGTCGCATCCGGATCCGCGCTTTGTTCTTCGATACAGTTGATTCCAGGTTGACTGCCATCTTCAAACTGAACAACCTTACCTTCTTCGGCATCCACCTCCAGTGTGATGGTCTTTTTAGGGCGTGCCGCTGACTCAATCAGCGTGGCATCAATGACCGCTCCTGTCGCACCCTTGATCATCAATCCGTGGGATTGAAGCTGTTCATTAATAGTGGCCAGCAGATCATCTAGCCGGTCGTTGGTTATTAGCCGGTTACGGAACCGGCACAAAGTGGTTTCGTCCGGTATCGCATCCGATAAGGACAGTCCGCAAAATTGCATAAAATCAATGCGTACACACAGTGCTTGCTCCAACGCAGCGTCCGATAAACTATGCCACTGACCTAGCAGGATCGCTTTGAACATCAACAACCCATCAAACGGCTCTTGGCCTCCACCATGCGATAACTCGCGCTTGTATAAACCCGTAAGTTTCGGACGTAAGTCCTCCCACTCAATTAGGGCATCAATCTTCACCAGAACATTTTCTCGCTTCAATCGCTCTGCTAATTCCAGTGTTCCAAAACTCATCTGCATCTTTTGCTCCAGCTGTCTTTTAACCCCCTCTATTTTAGTTGGTTATTGCACTGCCAGGCGAGGTTGTGCAGGAATCTTATAAATGAATTTAAAGACTCTGAAGAAATTTCTATACTTGCACACGTTGCCAATGCACTGTTCAGTAAAGGTTTCATACTCGACCAGATGGGAAATTACCCAGACGCGATTAAATCGCTATGACAATCTTGTAAAACGATTCGGGAATAGTCAAGAATTAGCACAGCAAATAATGATTGCAAAAGCGCTTTTCAACCAAAGTTGCGCGAACCATTGGCTAAAAGATTATGAAGATGAAATTAAATGCTATGACAATCTTATACAAAGATTTAGCACTAGCAGTTAATTAGGGTTGAAGATACAGGTTGCTCAAGCGCTTTTTAATAAAAATAACTGCCTCTAAATACTAGGAAAACCTGAAGATGCACAAATATGCTTAGATGCAACGACACGATGTTTCGTACAAACAAAAGAATAAGGCTCTAAAAAATAGGGAGTGACAGAAGTTTACAGATGCATCTATATTTTATATGCCTCTGCACAGTTTTCAGTACCCTGATAATAAATGGCTTTTAAATTGCCTGAAAACCACATAATCAATTGGTTATCAATAAATAATGAATTCTATAAGTCATTTTCAATAATGCTTTTAGTTTCGATTTATAGTCAAGAAATCAAAAGACAACACAAAATTAAATTGTATCAAATTTGTGCCAATCTACGATGTAAGTGATACTATTTATATTTGTTTGAGACTGTTTTTGTGCTTGGCAAGCATTGCAAGTTATTGGTTTTTATATATTAAAAATTTCAAGTAACGTTTCGTAATCAGTAGGTCAATACAAATCAAAATTCAAGAGTATCTTACGATACGAAATCACTGATAAATAACATTATTATGAAATATCCAGCCATTTACATGAATTTCTTCAGGATCATCATGTGTCCAATGAATGACTCCACCTTTATCATTCCATTCATATTCCCCAAAAAATTCAATTTGATCATTTAAAGATAATCCATCAACTCTTGGTGCTAAATCTATATTGTGAGCGATCAGTAGCGTTTGCTTTGATTTTAACTCAATGATAAATCTTTGATGACGGCTACCGTCAAGATCATCCGATAAAATGGAAGTCACAACACCTGATCCATAAACTTGTACATTACTCTGCCCACCTCCAAATAATTGAGCTAATAATTCATCGCTATCAGGCTCTAATTCTATAAAATTCGAAATTACTCCGGCTTTTAAAAGGCCATTGAAAACATCACCATAAACATAGATATCTTCCCCAAGAGTTCCAAGATAGTTGCCTGTATTGGGATAGTACCGCACCAAATAATTATCTAAATTAAAAGTTGCTGTGCTAGCAGGACTAAAAAGCTCTGGATAAGATTTTTCGGCAAAATTAAATAACTTATTGCTATTCACCAATAAGTTTTCAGCAAATGCGATTCTCGGAACTAATAACAAAAACAACAAAATAGTAAATCTCATAGCTATGTGTTAATCCTCAACATGATTAATTCATAAGCAATCAAGGGCATATCTCTCCAAGATTTTTTTCAAAAAGAAACATTCATAAAAAAATGAATCAGCATGTTCATTACGGCAGGATTTTATGGTTCCTGTACTACTCACACAGACACAACAGCTTCGCTATTGTGTAGTACTGATGACAGACTGGCTATGCCAGACTGTTAAGGCAGGTTAATTCAAACCAGAGCATGATTTTCTATCTAATCTCAAATATAAAATGACAAATCTGACGATTATTGGCGAGCACAAGCAAGTGCAATATTAATAAAAACAGTTAGTTACAATACATTACAATCCGTTGGTCGCGCGTTCGAATCGCGCACGGCCTACCAAATAAATCAGAGGGTTAGTTCAAAAGACTAATCTCTTTTTTATTTATGGGGTTACGCCGGGGTTACAATAGACAGATATAAGACGCAGTAAAAAAACCCGCCACTAGGTGCAACCAATCGCACAATTTTGCACTATTTTTCGCTTTATTTGGCACTGCGGATTTGAGGATTTAACGCTCTAATCCCAAAATTTTAGATTATTAATTCGATTCGTCGCGCAGATCGACCTCATCCCCTACGATATAGGTAATTTTGAATGCTTTTTTTATCTCGGATCAGTAGTGTCCGGCAATTTAGTTGAATAGATTCAGTTGGTTGTTGTTATGGTGAGTGATCATTTGCATCTCAGTATTTTTAAGTAATTGATCTAGGTTAGTTTTCTCGAAAAGAGTTAGGCTCAGGATTTGTAGGATTGTGTAAAGTGAAGTCTCGGTATTGAGTCGCTTTTTTACGATGGCAACCAAGACATAAACCGAGATGGCAATCCATATCTGTGTCTTGACTGCGTTTTCAGTGGTTCCGTAGAATTGCTTGATACGAAGATGTTGTTTGATCCACTTGAAGAATAGTTCGATCTGCCAGCGACAACGATAAAGCTGAGCGATGGTCAGTGCAGGTAAATCGAAGTTGTTGGTTAGAAATACCAGATGCTTGTCGTGTTCGGCATCATAGAACTTAATACGTCGTAGGTGCTGCGGGTAATCCTTGCTGGCCTTCGTAGCGGTCAATGCAATGGTCTGATCGCATCGCAGTCCCGTGGATTTGTCCACTGAGTGAGAGTAGACACGGCGAAAAAGGAGACTGGATTTAGCGCGCGTTACAAAAAATGCTTGTGCTTGATGCATAGTGAACCAGCGAGCAAAGTCGGTAAAGCCCCGATCCATGATGTAAAAGCTGCCAGCTTCGGGGATCAGGAAATCGAGCACATTGACTTCGTGCATCTTGCCGTCGCTGATATGGATGAACGTTGGAATGTTGCCGCGTAGATCAAGCAGTGTATGCATCTTGACGGCAGCTTTGGTCTGACGAAAGCGCGCCCATGGAAAGACGCTCAAACACAGATCGATGGTCGTGGTATCGAGTGCATAGACTGTCTGTTCCAACTCCACCGCTAAGCTATCGCTGGAGTAAAGCTTTCTGGCGATCTGGATCAAGCTCATCGCGAAATCCATGTAGATGCGACAATCGCGCTGCTCGTTGGCATCGGCCAACGTACTCTTGGCGATGTTGCCTCGTATGCCCAAGTGATAAAGCTTAGCTTGGTGAGCGCGCAGACAGGTTTCGATGTCGCGCAGACTCTCGCGGTAAGTCAGCTGCGCGAAAGCCATGCAAAGAAATTGATCGAGATGCGAAAGAGTCTTGGTGGGATATTTGGAAGGGTAACGCTGTACACAGCGGCGGAATGTGTGAAGGGGCAAGTAATCCATGAGTTGTGCGAATACCAATTTGCCTGAATGCATGATAAGAAGCCACGTAGGGAAACCTCCAGTTTCGCAAAAAATTCACTTTCAAATCGGTGACACCCCCAAACATACCATTTCATTCTACAGATCAATCTGTTATACAATCATCTTGGGTAAATTGCCGGACACTACTGATCTCGGATATACCTATTAACCGAGACTATTATCTTATTGCCCTTGATCGATCAATCCCAGGCATAGCCGGGGATTGCTTTATTTAGATAAAAGATTTTTATAGCTTGTTGAGAAGGCCAAACAATCAATCGTTCAGTATGGCTTTTAAGGTACAACTTTTACTTTTTTCTCATTATCGTCAGGCACTACGATGATTCTTTCAGTTTCTGGCGCTCGTTCAGAATTAATCGATAGGCACCCACTTAGCCCAAAAATGCTTATACCTATCATCACTACAATTAAGTTTCTCATTAGATTCTCCTTTTTAAGTATTTTATTATGAGAATAATTAATAAGTTAAATCTGTTCGCTATCTAACATAAACAAATTTTAAAAATTCTTAATGATCAATTCAGATCGACTAGCACTACGTTGATCGCAGTAAAATAAGGTGTGTACGGGCCTGTCGTATTTTTTGATGCAATCCTCTGCCAGCTCAGGTGTTCAATATAGGTTCGCGATAACCGCAGATGCGCCTGGCTCAAATCCTCTTCCATCCACAACAAATTCTGTCGCGGTGCACTGGTGCTTGCGGTACCAAAGTTCTGACCCGATACCTTGCCACGAATACAAGCTTTTGCAGATAGTAAAGTTGGGCTGCACGCTGGATATCGGTCAGCGTTTCTTCTGAAGTAATTTGCTGCTATTTATAGATTTCACGGCTGATTAACGCCCCTCTGAATTGCCTGACGAACTCATCCAGGTAGTGCTTGACCATGCAATACATATTTAACCTAATATAATATTTTTGTTTTATCCAGCTTATATATATTTCCTTATTTCTTTTGCAAAAAATAAAATATAAGGATTTTTATCTAATTGATGGAGGAGGTGGAGGATTATCTGACGGAGGCAAAGGTGGATTAATATTTGGGGACAAGGTAGGAGTTGTTCGATTAGCGCCATTGTAAGTGGATGATGGATTCTTAGTGACATTCCCCGCAACAGGTACACTATGACCTTTGGCATACATGCAGGGAATATAATTATTATCAAATGTTTGTTGATGTATATTCCCTGATGTAGAAGCATTACTTCTGCCGAATATCGCTCCCATTAAAAGTCCTAATCCCGCACCTATAGCAGCGCCTTCCCCTCCACCTATAGCACCACCCGCAGCAGCTCCTAGTCCTGTTCCAACAACTGCACTTTGTACACCACTACTATTTGACGCATGCTGAGGTGTATTTCCCTCAAGTTGTTGAAAAGCATATTCTCTACATTCATTATCGTCAGAACGAAACTGTTCAAAGCTTTTACCAGATCCGGGTAATGCCATGATGCTAGGGCCTTTTGGAAGATTTGCACAAGCGCTTATTAAGCAAAAAATTACAAATATGAATAATCTTTTCATTAATATCTTTAGAAGTTAAAGGGCTATCAAAATAAATGATATCTAACAAAAAATTTTAATTTGCTTATCCATTATGGCTAGTTTAAAAAGTATCCCTTTCATTAGGATTATGAGGCGGGCATTTTTATTTCCCTCCCAGCAACTTTAAACCACATTAAACGCATTTTTATGATATTAAAAATACGAATTATAGAATTTAACGATTTAAGAACTTGCTGACAAGAAAACCCACCCCTACCGCAATTCCTAATGCCCTAACAGGATTCTCTCGAACATAAGTAGAATATTTCGCAATAACTTCCTGCTCAGCATTAATCAGTTGATCTTTTTTCTCTTGGAGGTTATCTATAGCTTCATGAGTTGCGGTTGTAGCCTTATCAATAGTTTCATGCGCTAAATTATTTAGCTCATCTCCTTTATCCACAATTTTATTCGCAACTTGATTAAGCTCATCCCCTTTATCGACAATTTTAGTTGCAACTTTGTAGGTTGCATTTGTAGCCTTGTCTATAGCTTCATGTGCGAATTGAGATGTTTTGTCTATGTTTGATAATTTTTCAGACTTTTCCACGGTAACTTCCTTAAAGGTTCTTTAACTAATAATTATTTTCAAATATCAACGATCATTGAACCATTTACTCAACAGAAACCCTACTCCAACTGCTATACCAACCGATCTCAGTGGATTATCACGAATATATGAAGTAGTTTCTTTGACTAATCTTTGTTCCACACTCCTAATTTGATCCCCTTTCTCACCAATAGTATCTGCAACTTCTTTGGTCACTTTACTAACCTTATCAATAGTATTATTAGTTGCGTTCATAGTGTTATCAATTGTTTTGCTTGCAAAATCCACTACCGTATCTATATTTTTCATAGAAATCCTTTTATTAATTAAACGTTGGTTATCAGTTTATAAAATAACATCCTTATATAATTGGATCAGTTAGGAAGCTAACTTACATTCGATTTAATAAAATAGTTAGACCGATAATATTTATTTTTACCTTATAATTCATTATCTTGATAGGAATAAATACTTATATCAGGAAAATAAAATTAATAATTCGAGAAAGAATAATTAGCACTTAAGATGAAACTACAAGATCGATTAAGAAAGTTGGAAGCATTTGCAAAAGTTGAGCCTGATGGGGCTATTTCGGATGCTTTGCAGCGAAATGCAGATGGTGAACGAGTTTTTATTTCGATTTAGGAGAACTCAAAATTGAATTAACTTAAGAGTTAAATTTTTATCACGTAAAATTATAAATATAATATCATTAATATTCATATACTTATAAAATATATCTTCTGTATTGTGAAAATCTTCTCTCGGCGTGTAAATTTAGTCGGTTACTAAGCTATCTACAAAGCAAACGCAATTCTTCCTTATCAACGCCTGATTCAATCAGGCGCTTCTTTTCCTTCGTAACATACCGGTAAAATCCGCGCTTTCTGATTTGTTACGGGTGTAACGAATGCGCCAATAATAATTATTACGTTTTGGAAATATTATCAAATTAAGCACTCCTAACAAAAGTACTTTGTAGCATTGCGGAAAATTCCAATAAAAATATACCCGTCGATTAGTAGGGATAAAGTATGGATCTAAAGATTAAAGAAGAAAACACTCGATTATTTTTTTAAGATAGGGAAAAACAATTACTAATATAATAAAAGCTTCTAAAACTTAAAAAGATGTATTTTTTCAGATGCCCTACCGAATTCATCCAGCATGTACAGCCCCAACAGATGTTAATTGTTTAATCTGGCGGTATATGGATTTTGAAAAGTTTTTATCCTTAATTGATAAATCAGCCCTTTACTTCCCCAGGCTTGATAAATTAAGTAAAGTAGATCCATATGAAGGACATTTTACTCATGTTAACGCGATGATCGGAAACGAGGAAATTACTTTATTTGATCAACTAAAGCACCAAGTCATTGCACATATTGATAAAGAAAAAAAAGGATGATTGAAGTTGATAATAAAAGTTTTGAAGATGCAGAAGACTGGGGAAAGAAAAAATATGAGGGCGATAAAATAAATATAGATCTTATAGCTTTGGCACACCGAGAAATTCCCCGAGCTGTTTTAAATGATCGTAATAAAATATTTGTTCATTCATGGCACATGCAAGAATATGAATCTGCAGCCATGTGGAGTTTATACGCTAAATATTCAAATGGCATAGCAATTGTAAGTACATACAATGATCTTGTTCAATCGGTATTAGATAATCAGGATTATATTGTTTATATAGGAATCGTTAATTACATTGATTATCGAAAAGATCACATTCCAGTAAAAAATATGCTCTCTCCTTTTTTATATAAAAGGAAAAGTTTCGAACATGAAAAAGAGTTAAGAGCGCTAATTCATGTTAGGAAATATGATGAATATGATCGTCCAATTGATACCGATCAAAATATAAATGGGATTTATGTAAATGTGAATCTGAATGAATTAATCAAAATTATATATATTTCACCCACCGCGGAAGAGTGGATAGTAGATTTAATAAAATCTATCTTAAAAAAATATAATCTTAATCTCCTTGTATTCCATTCCGACCTTCAATCTTCAGCACCCATTTATTAAAATAATTATTCTCTACTTAATTCTAAATTTAAAGGCACAAAAGGATAAAAATGTTAAATCATAGAGTTCCATGGCAATATGTTGTGACAGTTGTATTTATAGGAACTGTATTTTTTATTATTGCGTTATTAGGTAGTCTGATTAGCGGTTATTTAAATTGGAATTCAATCATTACAGTAATTTTCTTGATATTAGGATTTATTATAATAATATGGATAATCCCAACCCTTTTAAATTTAAGTAGATCTTTTTACGCATTTTTATTTATTCTTTTACTGCTACAAATTGGTACTACAATACTAGCTTTTGCACTTCACTATAAATCGTCAGGGTTAATAGGTGAATGCGGTGAATTCATACCAGATTTATCAGATGCTATTTATTTTAGCATTACTACTTTTACTACTTTAGGATATGGGGATTTACAACCACTTGAAAGCCATAGACTAACAACATCTTATGAAGCACTTGCAGGTATGGCATCAATGGCAATTGGAGCATCATTAATATGGTTATGGTGTCAGGAAAATCTAATTCCGAAAGAAATGGCCCTATTTGACGGCGACAGAACAAACAAAAAAACTTTCATAGAAGGAAGAATTCGCGTAAGAACTCTTACAGGAAAAGAAAAGGAGCTTTATTGACTGGATGCTCCCACCCGAACCAGGGGAATCATTTTATTACAATACCAAGAGAAAAGAATGGATTCCAATTACTAAAAATACTATTGTTCCAGAGAATGTATCTAAGATAGTGATTGGTTATGAAAAAGATTTTAAATGGTATATCGAAATTTTGAATATATTCAAAATATTCAAAATATTTGGAAACAATAATAAATCAGAATGAAATTTATAAGTGCGAGAAATTGTGATCAACAATTAAATTTCAAATTGATATCTTTCTCGTAAATCAGCGACACGATGCTTGCGTGTAATGTTTTGCAAAGTTGGCAAGAATATGTGTGTCCACAGCTTCAGCAGGAACATACCCGTTTACGCAAACTTGATAACTACCACATTTAGCCCTTGGCAAAGCCTCGGAGCCTCCTTTCATCAAGATTTGAAGCTATCCGTAAAACTACCAATATTTTGAAATGTACCCATTCAAAATGGGATTTATAGTTAGTAATAGAAAACCATATAAATGTGTGGTTTAGATTGCAATAGCAAAAAGAATTTTTACGGAAAATTTATAATTTATCCGCAGTGAAGGTATCACAATCGCCAATTTTTCCTGATTTTAACCCTTTTCTAAACCAGCGTACTCTTTGCTCTGAACTACCATGTGTAAAAGATTCGGGAACAATATAACCTTGTGATTGTTTTTGTAAACGATCATCCCCAATGGCCGATGCAGCGTTTAAACCCTCTTCTATATCTCCACTTTCCAGAATATTACGAGCTCGATGTGCATTATTTGCCCACACGCCTGCAAAACAATCAGCTTGTAACTCTTGTCGAACTGATAAGGCGTTTTTGTGATATTTATTCATATTTTTACCCTCAGCAATGACCTTGTCAGAAATGCCTAATAAAATTTGAATATGGTGGCCAATTTCATGCGCAATAACATAAGCTTGAGCAAAATCACCGGAAGCGCCCAATTTTTTCATGTCATCAAAAAAGGTAAGATCTATATAGACTTTCTGGTCATAAGGGCAGTAAAATGGGCCTACTGCGGCTTGTGCAAAACCACATGCTGACTGAACAGCACCACTAAATAAAACAAGAGTAGGTTCTTTATATTTTTTATTTAATTGTTCGGAAAATAATGTTCTCCATGTGTCTTCCGTATCCGCCAGAATTACTGAAGTAAATTCCTTTGCCTCCTCTTGACCACTGGGGATTGGTTGAGTTTGGGTATGCAAGGACGCACTTCCACCACTTAAAATTTCAGTTCCTTGCATGACAATACGTGGATCAATATCGAAAAATAGGGCTGCGAGTACTAATAGGAGAATACCTATGCCTCCGCCACCGACACCTCGAGAAACGCTCAATCCGCGCCTATCTTCTATATTTTGACTACGACGACCAGTTTTCCAAAGCATACATTACTCCAACTATAAGAAGTAGAGATATCGTATCGTTTGCTTCTTGATACTTTATTTCTCAAGGAATTATCAATTATAAAAAACACAGATTAAATTCTTTCTTAGAATCTTTTTTCTAAAGCAATTTCTTCCAGAATGTTTTTAATGCTATGTTAAAGACCTCTGCACAACCGCAAGAATTTTGCTGTAGCGACAGAGAAAATTTTCCAAGTGACACTTGTTGCACGTCACTTTAATAGAAAGTGGAGTTTTTTCCTTTTTTTAGGTGAATTTTTCCCCCTTATGTAATATTTGGACGGATCGCTCCCCTTAATGGTTGGTCTACGAAGATTTTGTTGGCTGCTTTCTTTAGATTCATGCAGATACTTTTCAGTATGACTTGGGCGTTGACTTTCGTCGTACCGAAGTAGCTGGCGCGTCCCATTCTGAATAAGCGTTTGATTGTGCCGAAACACTGTTCGACAATATAGCGTTTTTTACTGATCAATTGATTCGCCAGCTTCTGGCGTGACGAGAGGGGTTTATTCTTGTACGCGCGATGCATGATTGCGCTCTTGATCTTTTGCTTTCTTAGAAATTGCCGATTGGCATTGCTGGCGGATCCCTTGTCGGCATACACCCGATTCGCCTCGATATGCGCACCATCGATAGCGGCTTCGAAATGCATCATTTCGCTCTGGTTGGCAGGGGCGGTGTGAACCCCGCGCACATAGCCGTCTTGTGCGTCCACCACCAGGTAACTGCGGTAGCCAAACTGTGACTTCTTGCCTTTCTTTAGCCAGGTCGCATCCGGATCCGCGCTTTGTTCTTCGATACAGTTGATTCCAGGTTGACTGCCATCTTCAAACTGAACAACCTTACCTTCTTCGGCATCCACCTCCAGTGTGATGGTCTTTTTAGGGCGTGCCGCTGACTCAATCAGCGTGGCATCAATGACCGCTCCTGTCGCACCCTTGATCATCAATCCGTGGGATTGAAGCTGTTCATTAATAGAGGCCAGCAGATCATCTAGCCGATCGTTGGTTATTAGCCGGTTACGGAACCGGCACAAAGTGGTTTCGTCCGGGATCGCATCCGACAAGGACAGTCCGCAAAATTGCAGAAAATCAATGCGTACACACAGTGCTTGCTCCAACGCAGCGTCCGATAAACTATGCCACTGACCTAGCAGGATCGCTTTGAACATCAACAACCCATCAAACGGCTCTTGGCCTCCACCATGCGATAACTCGCGCTTGTACAAACCCGTAAGTTTCGGACGTAATTCCTCCCACTCAATTAGGCCTTCAATCTTCACCAGAACATTTTCTCGCTTCAATCGCTCTGCTAATTCCAGTGTTCCAAAACTCATCTGCATCTTTTGCTCCAACTGTCTTTTAACCCCCTCTATTTTAGTTGGTTATTGCACTGGCAGGCAAGGTTGTGCAGGAATCTTTGTTATTTAATAACCATAGAGTTCCAGTTATTTTTTAGCTTTTTCTTTTCCTTTTACTTCCGCTTCTTGAATTTCTTTTTTTTCTTCGTCGGTTAAATTTATATGTTTATTCATATTTTTCTCGACTTTGCCACTTTCCACAAAATCTTTGGTTGCCTCATTATATTCTTTAGCGGCTTCTCGATTTCCTTCACCTTGATTCTTTTGATTCATGATACGTCTCCTAAAAGATATTTTTCAAATATTATTTCAGTATGGAATAAAAATATTTGAGGCTAATAGTTAATTCAATCTTGAACTTGACTAAATGGAATTAAAAATGAAGTTATATCCTACAGGCGTATGAAACAAAGTAATGTACGAAAAACCACATAGAGGAAAGTATTAGCAGAGATGATTTTTGATCTTGCAAAGCTTTAGAAAATGTTTTCTGACAACTCCTCAATGCTCTCAAAAAATTTGAAAAATCCAAATTAACCAGAGCTTGTTGACGTTTTGATATAAGTAATAAACGACCCCGTGGCAAGACCACGGGGTATTAGAAAAGCTCAAGTTGACGCAGTTCTTCTTTTGGTTTGCCTTGATTCTTTACATACCGCTCAACCACACCCCAATCCGCTCTTTCCCCTACAGTTGCAACATAATAGCCATCCGTCCAAAACTCACCACCCCACAGATCTCGTTTCAAATCCGGCTTCCACTTAAACAATTCCCGCGCTGTTATGCTTTTGAACACCCTAACAATCTGACCCGGTGCAATTTTCGGATGTGCCGTACAAAGTATATGTACGTGGTCTTCGTCGCAACCTATCTGCTCAAACTCAATGTCGTATCGATCTTCTATCGCTTTCGCAGTCATCATAATGATTTTTACAACTGCGTCATCTAACAGTCCCCGTCTGTATTTCACAGGAAATACAATGTGATAATGTATCTGCCACCCACAGTGGCTCGCCTTCTCTACGACATCTCGCATCCCATCATTCTAAAGCCTAATTAGATCCCCGTGGCAAGACCACGGGGAATCGCAAGTTTAATTCGTTTCAGTAGCAATATAAAAAGCAGTGGGTGAATCCCCACTGCTTTTACATTTTGGACTCAAGCATAAGAATACATTAATCTTTGGGAAAAGAAATTTAAGGCTTTAGAAACTAAACAACAGATACCGCGGGAATATTTATCGCTATATTTATTTCTAATAAAATCAGAGTTAGCAGAATAAGAATCCACTCCATTACTCGCTTCATGCCTCTCCTCGATACCATGTGGTCCGATTGGTAAACTTCCAAACAAGCATAGAATAATAATTGAAAATGAAATGTGCTAACTGACATAGAAATGCTCCTGTCAAACGGGTATTAACTGTATCTGAATAGAGTATCAGCGGCTTTATAATAAAATGCCGGATAAGATTTGTGCGCTAACATACATTGGATACGTATAATAGAAATTTACTGGATAGTTTGAAAGCATAGTGTCGCTCATTCTTCTTTATTCTTTATTCTTTATTCTTTATTCTTTATTCTTTATTCATACAGTATGGAGACTGACGTGACCGAAAAACATATCAACCCTCAAAAAAATCACCTCCTGGCTTCATTACCTGAGACAGAATACGATCGTATTTTTCCTCATCTTGAGCTTATCCAGATGCCTCTGGGCAATGTTATTTACGAATCCGGAGAAAAACTCCATTACGTCTATTTCCCCACGGATTGCATCATATCGCTACTTTATGTGATGGAGAATGGTGCTTCAGCGGAAATTGCAGTGGTCGGCTTTGAAGGGGTTGTCGGCGTTGCTCTCTTTATGGGCGGACAAACGATGCCAAATCGTGCTGTAGTACAGAGTGCAGGGTATTGTTACCGGATACGACAGAAACAATTTATGGAAGAATTTAACCGTCACGGGCCGTGCTTCACAATTTGCTGAAGTACACCCAAGCCCTTATCACCCAAATGGCACAAACGGCGGTTTGTAACCGGCATCATTCGATTGATCAACAACTTTGCCGCTGGCTGCTGCTCAGTCTCGATCGACTACCTTCCAATGAACTAGCCATGACACAAGAATTGATCGGCAATATGTTAGGCGTACGCCGCGAAGGTGTTACTGAAGCTGCGGGGAAATTGCAGCAAGCCGGATTGATTCAATACATCCGAGGCCATATCACCGTGATAGATCGGAAGGGATTGGAAGCGCGGGTATGTGAATGTTACGAAGTAGTTCGAAAAGAATCCGAGCGTATACTTCATTCCTGATTTCATTCTTTCCAATTGCATAACTTGTTATTAATTCATTCAATAAACTAATTGTCTCTCCATTTTTCGCAGACAGAATAAGCGAAAAATATTGATTATCGTGCAAATATCTTAAAGTAAATTGATAGTTTTGCATGAAAAGGTTAATTACAAAAAACCGACATTTTCACCTCATCTATCTTCGAAATTTACCTATTTTCTTCAAATGTTCGGTAACGAACAGACCGATCGGACGCTCAAGAGGATTATCTAGGTTCTAAGCCCAGTACTTGTTAATCCCAGGAACTTAGGATTCTATTTAATAAAAGGAGCAATATCATGATTCAAGTTAAAACAAATACAGTGATACCATTTGTTATCAGTACAGCATTTTTGCTAGCGAGTACATCCGCAATTGCCGAATATTCTCAGACGCAGAATAAAATAGATGACAGGCAAGACAAAGTACAGCAATCGCAATCCAATGCGTCTAAAAAGAAAAGTGAAGAAGAAAAAAGCGGCTCAAGTTCTTCTGAGAACCGTGATCGCGATACAAGCAGCTCGACCGGAACGGATAAGAAAAAAAATTCCCCCACAGATAAAAAAGGAAATTATTAATTTAGTTTCTACATGTTCAATAACTACTACTGAAAGATTTTGGCTGTAATTTCATTGTAGATAGTGACCACCAATCAAATATTTATTGTTTACAGGTTTACTGGGCATGCTTGGTTACAAAAATAAAAACTGAGCTTGTGCGGTGTTCTTAAATAAATCGTGTGTGTCACTCCTAAATGATTATTTGTCAGCAACTAATTTTTGTAACGGGTTGCCAACTATAGGTATAGGGGTTGCTATCAATTCGATGAAGTTTGAACTATGTATCATTTAGAAATAAGGAGAAAACACATGATTAGCTGGGCAGTTACATTTCTGATTATCGCTATTATCGCAGGCCTACTCGGGTTTTCCGGCATTGCGGGAACGGCCACTCAAATAGCATGGATTGCGTTTGTGGTCGGTATTATTATGGCTATCGTCTTCTTTCTGACTGGAAAACGACCTCCTGCCATTTGAAGTAGAAATTTATGCGCCATTCTGAAAAACTGATGAATTAAGCGCATGAGTCTTTGCTACGTTTAATTATGGATCTTCTGGAAACTGCTAAACATTGATCCCCAGTCTATAAGAGCCTAGCTGGTTTTATACACAAGCGTAATCTTCAGTATAACGCATTCCATTTCTCAGAAATCTCAGAAAATTACGCCAAAACTTTACTAAGCATTCTTGCTAAGTAGTTCACTATATCAAAGAAAATTTAATTTTTTATTTAAATAAAAAGAGAGCCTATTATGAAAGCATTAATTCTAATGATTACACTAATTACTATTACCTTATTGTCTGCATGTAATACTCTGAGTGGAATAGGAAAGGATGTTAAGAAGGGTGGTCAGGCAATTGAAAAATCGGCAAACTAAAACTTAGTTGCAGAAGTTTTTCCTGTATGAATCACGTTTCCTATCGCATAGATAGCAAAGATTTTTGCAGTATTAACAGTGAGCACCGCCACCTCAGCCGCCCAGTGATATGGATATCAAGAGTTCACTGATTATTTTTTTACATACAGAGTACTCTTATGTCGTCTGCTCAAGTAATTATAAGAACTAATCATTTGTTAGCTGCTTTACCTGGTAATGACTACAAAAAATTACTTGCAAGTGGTGTAGAAACCGAACTGGTCTTTGCAGAAGTGTTATATCACGCTGGCAATCCGATTTCCCATGTTTATTTTCCTACCACGAGCATTATTTCCTTAATCACACCAATTGATAATGACCGCAATCTGGAAATAGGGTTGGTTGGTCGTGAAGGTATGTTTGGCCTTCCCCTCATCTTGGCAGTTGATGTTGCTTCATGTAACGCTGTGGTTCAAGGGGCAGGTCAGGCATTACGCATATCGACACCTATATTTTTGCTACAACTTCAGAAAAGCGCCGCATTTAATCAGAAATTAAAACGCTATCTTTTTGTGGTGATGAGCCAAATTGCTCAAACGGCAGGATGTAATTTCTTCCATGTTATTGAGGCTCGACTTGCCCGCTGGCTTTTGATGACCCAGGACCGGGCACAATCCGATCATTTTTATGCCACACACGCATCCTTGGCTAATATGCTGGGTGTAAGGCGTGTTGGCATCACCAAAGCAGCAATTTCTCTCCAAAAAAGCGAATTAATTATCTACAAACGTGGAAATATCAAGATTCTCGATCGCGCTGGACTCGAAGCGGCCTCATGTGCATGCTATCGCATAGAGAAAGAAATTTACGAAAAGATTTTAGGCTAAAACAAAAAGCTTAGAATCAATCCAATATGGATTAAGATAAAGCTGATTCTAAGCATTAATGAGGACACACTTATGCGTTCTCATCATACCAGCTAGTTGTAACAACGTAATTTCCTGGAAAATTCCTGCAATGCGCCGATGCCACTCTCCTCGGCCAGCACACACCAGTTTTCTAGATCCTTTACCAGTTGCTCCGTGGAGGTGGTAGAACTACTCCACAAGGCAACAAGATTTTGTCGCATTGAGTAGATAGTGCTCAACAATTGACTCGAATGAAGCGCCTGATCCAACGCCACCTGATCTTTCTCCGCCATCCGACCGACATCCGTTTGCAACCAATGTCTAACTGCTTCCAGCGCACGGGCATCTTGCAAACCTGGAATAGCTCGCGTGCTTAAGTTATGAATTTCAGTGATTGTAGGTTGATTCAGGTAGCTAGCGAACCTCGCTAGCACATCATAACGGTGGGCGATTACGGCTTTCAAAGTATCTACATCACAAGGAAATTTAGTCAGTTTAAAACGAATCTCGGGTGTCACTTTACATACGGTTGCTAAACCCAGCATCTCCAGAACGCGAATGTACATCCACCCAATGTCGAATTCCCACCACTTGTTGGAGAACCTGGCGGAAGTCACATAGGCATGATGATTGTTGTGCAGCTCCTCTCCTCCGATGATAACCCCCCATGGCAGTATGTTGGTGGAAGTGTTGTTCGTCGAAAAATTGCGATAACCATAATAGTGTCCAACACCGTTAATGACCCCGGCGGCGAAGAACGGAATCCACAACATCTGTATCCCCCATACAAGGAATCCGATTGGACCGAATAAAACAAGATCAAGTGTCAGCATAATGCCGATACCCAACACGACATGCTGCGAATATAAATTACGTTCGATCCAGTCATCGGGCGTGCCATGACCGTATTTGACAAGCGTTGCGGTATTCTTAGCTTCTATACGATATAGCTTGGTACCATCAAACAACACTTTGTTGAGGCCATGTACCTGCGGGCTGTGTGGATCTTCGTCAGATTCGCATTTGGCATGGTGTTTACGGTGTATAGCCACCCATTCTTTGGTGACCATTCCGGTGGTAAGCCATAGCCAAAAACGGAAGCAGTGGCTGACCATGGAGTGCAGCTTCAGCGCGTGATGTGACTGATAGCGATGGAGAAAAATCGTTACAGCTACAGTGGTCATGTGGGTCATGATTAGCGCAACTAACACATAGCCCCACCACGGAAGCTCAATCAGGCCAAGCTGCATAAATTGTTGCATAATAAATTAGATCCTTTACTCAAATTAAATAAAACTTCCCTGCTGTTCTTTATGCGTGGTTTTCATATTTTGAAGCCATGGCGAAGTAGTGCAATATGAAAAATCTATTCATCAAGAGAAGGCAAAACGCTGATGGGTTTCAATCTAACATAGCAGCGTTCCGCCGCTACCGACTTCCTCGCACAAATTAAACAATATGCTCAATCCGGGATCATTTCTGTGCGCTATCGAACATATTGATTTTTTTATATTTATTGAGAATCTTACGCGCTTTAAAATCAAAGTTATATGTTTGCAATATTAGAAGGTCCATATACAAGTAACTTCCACCAAATTGTCCAGTTACACGTCAGTTTGTTCTAAAAAGGTGCGGCAATTTGCCACATTGTAATTTTGTCAATATACAATAAAATTAATCATAAATTGATAAAGCCACCCTTGTCGCAAGATAAGCTCGGAAAGCCTACAGATCTCCATCACTGAGACCGCTGGGTTGCCTCCCTTGAATGATGGGAGTCACTGAATCGAGAAGCATCAAATCTATCGACTTCAGATCATCATTCACCCATGAAAGCCGGAAGCTACTGTTTATTAACTCAATATATAGTCAACGGCACACTGTAATTGGTTTAGAAGTATTCAATTATTATTGGAGATTCCAAATGAAAAAACAATTTGCAAGAATAACAAGTATGCTTATTTCAGCAGCTATCATTTCTATCACCGTGCTAAGTGCAAGCGCGCATGCTGCTGATGCCGTAGGATTTAAACCTTGGACTGGTGATAATAATGAGCTTAACTTGGGCAGCAGCATTTCTGCCACGGAAACCGGTCTACAAAGCGCATACTCGGACAATCCCGCTCTAAATAATTCTGCCTGGGCTCATACTGGAGATTGGTATACCTTTAAGAATAACAGTCTCGCAGATGTTGCCGTAACTGTTTCCGGAGATTCCGGTTTTGCTCCCGGGTTTACGGTTTGGGCCACTGGCGGTACCGAATTCGATGGTGGAACCACCGGCTTTGGCGGCGAACTCAGTGCGGCAGGATTTGGCACGCCACATTCCTTTAATGCAACTGGCGCGATGGGCGATGCGGGAACATTATGGATGGCGAGCGGTAATGGAGGCAACGTACTCGAAACTTTGGGTTATGCAGTTTCCGGCCCTTCGCACACCATTGGAAACGGGTGGGGCGAAACCATTCACACAGGGGCAAATGACATAAGTTTAACGAACACTTTCGAGAATGGCATTAGTGGCAGCACTGGAGCCAATTCCGCATCGCTTGTGTTCAATGACTTAGCGCCAGGGTGGTATGCCATGTACATCGGAGGTACTAACAACGCCACTGCAGGCGGAGCCTTTGAACTGCATATCAGTGCAGTGCCGGAACCTGAAACTTACGCGATGTTGCTCGTTGGTCTGGGTCTTGTGGCTTGGCGCCTGAAAAACCGCGGAAAAGCTTTGAATAACGTTGCAGCCTAAAATAGTAATAAAACAATAGCGGAAACGGAGCATTTTCCAGAATCGCTCCGTTTCTTACCGTGAAGAATAAATTCTTCCGCACGTACTCAAAACAAAACACGCAAGCAACTTGAAATTCCTTGAAATGCATGCTTAGGAGTAAGAATATGCCCAACATTATAAAAAAAATTATAAGCGCACTAACCAAGATAGGTTGCCTTACTTTTTTTACTGGGTCACTCCTGCTAGCGGATGGCTTTGGTCCTATCCCCATGTCCTTGAAAGGAGCACCGGTTCCCAATGTACCTGGCTTAGTAGGTGGCTCTGATCCCATTATTATCAATAAAAATAAAGCTCTAATACTTGGGAAGGCCTTATTTTGGGATATTAATGTCGGAAGTGATGGGATCGCGTGCGCTACCTGTCATTTTCATGCAGGTGCGGATCGACGCATTAAAAATCAAATTGCGCCGGCAGGTAAAAATAGTGAATTGCCAAAGGAATTTGAGCTTGCACGCGACGGCACACTACGTGGACCTAATGCGATCCTGAAGAGAAATGACTTTCCTTTTTATCAAACCGATGATCCGCTCAGCCCCACAGGCTCCGTTATTTTTAACAGCGATGATGTAGTATCTTCGTCGGGAACCTTTGGCGGTGATTATCGAGATGTCAAATCAATTGCGACAACAAATGATCAATGTAATCGCAGTTCTGATCCGGTTTTCCATGTAGGTACAAAAGGGACGCGCAAAGTTGAGCCGCGAAATACACCAACTGTCATTAATGCCGTTTTCAATTTTCGTAGCTTCTGGGATGGCCGTGCCAATAATATTTTTAACGGTAGCAGTCCTTGGGGAGATCGCGATCCTGATGCCGGTGTCTGGATTAGAAATGGCGATGGCACGGTTGCCAAAGAGCGTTTGAGACTCATCAATTCCTCACTCGCCTCCCTGGCCATCTCTCCACCATTGGATGACTCCGAAATGAGTTGTCACGGACGGACCTTTGCCGATCTTGGCCGTAAGTTACTGAATCGCAAACCACTCGAGCATCAGCGTGTGCACTGGAATGATAGCGTACTGGGTGGATTGGCGCACAGCACACCCAATAATTTACAAAAAGGATTAAATACGAGCTACCATCAATTGATCATGGAAGCATTTAATCCCAAGTATTGGGATTATATTCACACTGGCCCATTTGGCGTGCCACCGCTTAGCTCTGCAACGCATAGCACACCCTATCGTCAGGTAGAGGCTAACTTTGCCATGTTCTTTGCGCTTGCGCTCCAAATATATCAATCAACCTTGATATCCGATGACTCACCCTTTGATCGCAGCGCTGTGGATGAGCATGGCATACCCGTAAATTTAAGTGCATCAGCACAACGTGGCATGGATATTTTCCGTGATTCGCACTGCGCACTTTGTCATATCGGCCCTAACTTTACTTCGTCAGCTGTGGTAACCAATGGTATTTTGCAAAAATTAAATCCGCATGCTTTCGGTAATTCCACATTCCGTGTCAGTACTACAACTGTGGTAACCAGTCTATCGTTGACCGGCGGCATGATGTTTCAAGATACGGGTTTCTCTGGCACCGGTGTCACTCCGGTAGAAAATGATATTGGCTTGGGGGGCACTGATCCTTTCGGTAATCCTTTATCGTTCTCTGATCAATATTTACAGCTTCTGGGAGGCAACGTATCCGGGGTTGTAGATCCTTATGTTGCAAATGTAAGGCCTTGTGATCTGGATACGTCGATTGCTATCGAGAGTAACAATCCCCATCCTTTATTTTTCACACGTGTGGATGGAATACAAAGACAAAAGCAAAACACTGTCAATTGTTTCAATCCGGCAGGTATATTTATACCAACAATAAATGCCGCATTGACAGAATTGAGCAAACCCAAACGAAAAAGATTCTTAAGCGCCGCGAATGGCTCGTTCAAAATTCCTACTTTAAGAAATATCGAATTAACCGGGCCCTACATGCATAACGGCGGCATGGCAACATTGGATGAAGTATTGGCGTTTTATACGCGAGGCGGTAACTTTGCAACGCCTCCGAAAGAATTTGCCAAGATTTTTGCGCTGGTTGACTTGCGCCTCGCGCCACAGAAACGTACCGACTTACTCAATTTTCTAAAAAGCTTAACCGATGACCGGGTGCGCTATGAAAAAGCACCATTTGACCACCCGGAAATACGAGTGCCGCACGGTCATATTGGAGACAACTCATCAATCACCAAGCAAAACCCCATGAATGCGAGCCTTGCAGCTGATCAGTTTCTGGTTATTCCCGCTGTCGGAGCTGCTGGAAGAATACAACCATTGCAATCTTTTGATCGCTTCTTACAATAACACCATAAAAAGCGGATTATGCTGGGGTCTGTAAAGATTTCACATCGATAACCACAGATCTCGCATATAAAGGTTATCATGCTTTCGTAATTTCTCTTCAGTTTGGCGTATCGTGTTTACCCTTGTTTGCTCATGCTTTAGCCGCGCAAAAGCATTTTCTACCCAATGCCGATCTATACAAATCCCAACCCATAACAGACTCCGGAATAAAACATCGGTTTCTTTTATTTGGCTACAGCACTATATTTCCTTCCCCATTCATCCATCGACAGCAGGATGGTTTTAAGGGAATGCCCCAGCGGCGATAACGAATATTCAACGCGTGGAGGAATTTCATTGAAATTATTTCTGACAATGAGTTGATGTATCTCCATTTCGCGTAGTTGTCGGCTTAAAGTGCGGTGGGTAATTCCTGTTAAGCTCCTTTGCAGCTCGTTAAATCGCATCGTACCGTTTAACAGGTGGTGAATAATCAAAACCTTCCAGCGTCCCCCAATTATTTTTAACGTAACCTCAACGGGGCAACACACTTCTTTAGTTGGCATTTTTGAATCTCCCTGTTTTCTGACAGTATCCTTTTTGTGCGTACTTGTAATTTAATCCGAGGGTATTATTCTATTGCACATATAAAAAACTTTTTAGGATAACAATTATGCCAACAGAACCTGGAGTATCCATCAAAAAACTGTTGTCTATTCAGAAAAATGCAAATCAACACTGGGTCGGTGATGGGTTTCCGGTGCGCACGTTGTTTTCTTACTCAGCGCTGGGATCCGTGATCAGCCCTTTCTTATTGTTTGATTACGCAGGGCCAATGGAATTTTCACCCACTGAACAGCGTCATGGTGTTAGAGAACACCCGCACCGCGGTTTTGAGACAGTTACTATTGTTTATAGTGGCGAGGTGGAGCATCGTGACAGTTCCGGTGCTGGCGGTAAGATCGGTCCGGGTGATGTGCAATGGATGACAGCGGCTTCCGGTCTGGTTCATGAAGAATTCCACGGGCGCGATTTCGCGCGGCACGGCGGCATCCTTGAAATGGTGCAACTGTGGGTAAACTTACCCGCCAGGGATAAGATGTCGCCTCCCCGTTATCAAAGTATTCTGAATTGCCAGATTCCCGCCATCGATCTCCCCAATCATCAAGGGAAATTGCGCGTCATTGCCGGTGAATTCGACGGCATTGCAGGACCCGCGCACACCTTTACACCGATCAACGTCTGGGATTTGCGCTTAACCGGCAATCAGCCGATCGAACTTGCCGTGCCTGACGGCTACAACACATTGCTGGCAGTACTCAAAGGCTCAGTACGCGTCAATGGATCTGAAATCATTGATACAGCGGAAGTGGGCCTGTTTGAGCGGCCGGGCGATTATATCTCTATCGACAGCGCGCCCGATACAATAGCGCTGTTGCTGTGCGGTGAACCAATCGATGAGCCCATCGTAGGCAGTGGCCCGTTTGTCATGAATACAGCGGAAGAAATACGCCAGGCCATGACAGATTACCAGAGTGGCAAAATGGGAAAGATAGCATGAACTCATACAATTCAAGCAATAACATCTACCGAACCGATCACCATTCAATATAGAGGAACAAAATGACTTTGGAAGAAAAACTCAACGATTTAAATCAGATGATTCTGCAGGGCGAGATATTGGAATCGATGGATAAGTATTACCACCCCGATTGTACCGTGATCGAAAAAAATGATGTGGTGGCACAAGGGCTAAAACAAGCCAAAGATCGGGAGTCAGAGCTATTCGAAGGCGTTGAGGCATGGCTTAAATCGGAAATTGTATCGACCGCCGTGGGTGAAAACGTGACCATGACCGAGTGGCATTATGAATATCAACATAAAGATTTCGGGCACAAGAAGTTTGATCAAGTAGCGGTACAGCACTGGAAGGATGACAAGATCATCAGTGACCGCTTCTATGCGTTGTACTGAACTATCATTTCCTCATTAATAACCTAAAGGAGTATAACAATGAACAAAACCTTCAAATACAACAAGCTATCCAAAGATGATGCCGTTTTACTGCTGGTTGATCATCAAGCGGGGCTGATCTCCCTCGTGCAGGATTTTTCACCGAATGAGTTTAAAAATAATGTATTGGCACTGACCGCGTGCGGCAAGTATTTCAAGTTGCCAACCATTCTGACCACCAGCTTCGAGGAAGGCCCGAACGGACCGCTGGTTCCGGAAATCAAGGCCATGTTTCCCGATGCACCTTATGTAGCGCGCCCCGGCAACATCAATGCCTGGGACAACGAAGATTTTGTTAACGCAGTCAAAAAAACCGGCCGCAAGCAACTGATCATTGCCGGCGTGGTTACCGAAGTCTGCGTCGCTTTCCCCGCGCTATCCGCCATCGAGGAAGGTTATGAAGTATTCGTAGTCACCGATGCTTCCGGCACTTTTAATGAAGTAACCCGCGATGCAGCCTGGATGCGCATGCAGGCAGCGGGGGTGCAGCTGATGAGCTGGTTTGGCGTAGCGTGCGAATTACACCGCGACTGGCGCAACGATATTGAAGGCCTAGGCACCTTGTTCTCTAATCATTTGCCTAATTATCGCAATTTGATGACAAGCTATTTTGCTATCACCAAAAAGTAAATCCGCAAGCTCGCAGTGAACGACGAATCATCATGAGTGAGAATGAGATAAATGTGCGCCGCCGCCGTGTGTTGCAAGCGGCCGGAGCCACGTTACTGCTTTCTAAAACCGGCGCATTTGCAGATCTCTCAAAAGGACCCTCAATGAATAGCATTTCAGCGCAACTGATACTGCGTAACGGTCAATTTACCACGCTTGATCGTCAAAATCCGCAAGCGACAGCTGTTGCCATTGCGGATGGTCATTTCAGCGCCGTAGGAAGCGACGACGAAGTCATGCGTCATGCCGATAGCGCTACGCAAATAATTGATCTTAATCGTCGCCGCGTCATTCCGGGGTTGATCGATTCACACTTGCACCTTATCCGCGGTGGGCTCAATTACAATCTGGAGTTACGCTGGGATGGCATTCCTTCTCTGGCAGACGCCATGCGCCGTTTGAAGGAGCAAGTGGCGCGCACCCCTGCACCGCAGTGGGTACGCGTTGTGGGCGGTTTTACTGAAATGCAGTTCGCCGAGAGGCGCCTGCCGACATTGGATGAAATCAACGCCGTAGCGCCGGATACCCCGGTTTTTATTTTGCATCTCTACGATCGCGCCCTGCTGAATCGCGCAGCATTACGTGCTTGCGGCTACGATCGTGATACGCCTAATCCACCGGGTGGTCTGATTGCCAAGAATGCCAACGGGGAACCGACCGGTCTGCTGCTGGCGGAACCCAATGCATTGATTCTGTATTCAGCCCTCGCCAGAGGGCCCAAGCTGCCGTATGACTATCAAATCAACTCCACGCGCCATTTCATGCGGGAAATGAATCGTCTGGGAGTAACCAGCGTAATTGATGCCGGCGGTGGCTATCAGAATTATCCCGATGACTACAGAATCATCGAGGAACTGCACCATGCGAAGGAATTGACCTTGCGCATTGCCTACAATTTGTTTACTCAGAAGGCTGGGGAAGAAATTGCGGATTTCACCCAATGGACCAAAATGCTGAAACCTGGCGACGGAGATGGTTATTACCGCCACAACGGTGCGGGCGAAATGCTGGTATTTTCTGCTGCGGATTTCGAGGACTTCCGCATGTCGCGCCCGGATATGCCACCAAACATGGAAAATGACCTGGAAGCCGTGGTGCGTATTCTTGTTAGCAATCGCTGGCCGTTCCGCTTGCATGCCACATACAATGAAACCATTTCGCGTGCACTGGATGTATTCGAGAAAGTGAATCGAGACATTCCCTTCGATGGCATTCACTGGTTCTTTGATCACGCCGAAACCGTGACCGATATTAATTTAGAACGTATCGCCAAGCTGAGTGGCGGCATCGCCATTCAGCACCGCATGGCCTACCAAGGTGAATTTTTCGTTCAACGTTACGGCAGCAAAGCTGCAGAGCGCACACCACCTTATCAGCGCATGCTGGCGATGGGCGTGAAAGTCGGCGCAGGTACTGACGCCACCCGCGTAGCCAGCTACGATCCCTGGAATGCATTGTACTGGCTTACTACCGGCAGGACATTGGGCGGTCTCCCGCTTTATCCATCGGCCAATCTGGTGGATCGCGAAACGGCATTGCGGCTTTATACACAGGCCAATACTTGGTTCTCCAACGAAGAAGGTATCAAAGGCCAGATCAAAACCGGCCAGTATGCCGATCTCGCCGTGCTGTCAGCGGATTATTTTACGGTTCCCGAAAACGAGATCAGGCAGCTTGTCTCAGTACTTACAATAGTTGGCGGACGAATTGTTTATGGAGACGATGAATTCAACGCGCTTTCTCCACCCTTGCCACCCGCCATGCCGGATTGGTCACCGGTAAATCATTTCGGTGGTTATTTTAAACCGGTAGCAAGCGACGCAGCTTCACACCAATTTGCTCAAACAGCCTGTGGCTGCGGAAGCCGTTGTTCCGTGCATGGCCATGCGCATGGTCGTGCATATCAGGCTGCTGTCAGTGCCGATGATCAGCGCGGATTCTGGGGTACACTCGGCTGCTCATGCTGGGCGGTATAATGTTCATAGCCGAATATCTATCGCAATCCGGCGTCGACAATCTACAGCCATCCTGTCTGAAAGAGTAATAAAAATCGATAAAAGAGAGGAAATTATCCCTCTCAAGCACATATTTGAGCATCTATCATTGATGTTAAAATCGTAGAATCTCATAATACATTGGCTTAACAAAGGAAATTTGCGTGATCCGCTATCAACTCAAAACCTCTTTACTGACACTCCGGTATTTTTGCTGTCTTTTCCTCTTATTCAACCCCATCCATTCAATCGCACTGTTCATTGATTCAAAGGAAATTGAACGGCAACTATCCAACTCCGCCATCGAGTTAAACAAGGCCGGGCATTCTGATTTACAGCGGTTTTATGCTGCCAGGAATTATCAACCGCTATGGCTCTCGGGAGAATCAGAATCACCGCAACTGAAAATAGCATTGGCATTCATTGCCAGTGCAGAAGCTGAAGGATTGAATAGCCAGGATTACCAATTACAGCAATTGGCACAACTGCTGCAGCATAGTGATCAATCTTCATCAACAGCAACCGAGCTGGAGATACGTACAACGCACGCCGTATTAAAGCTCGCCACGGATTTATCCCGCGGCCGTTTTTCCGCGACTGCAACCGACCCGGATTGGCATATTCCACGGGCCGACTTTGATGCAGCCGCATTCTTGCAAACAGCCATACATGCTGGTCATTTGAAAGATTCACTACAGAAATTGTCTCCGCAAACGCTCAATTATCAATTGCTCAAACGCACCCTGGCGCACTATCAAATACTCCTTAAAAACACCCCGGAATGGATTCGTATTCCGAGTTCGCCATCCCTCCGGCCGGGTGACACCTATCCCAGCATTCCTTTGATTCGCCAGCGCATAGCACAAGCTTATACCGCCGATGGCTTGCCTGAATTCAATCTTATTCCCAGTGTAAGCCAACTCTATGATACCGAGCTGGTTGCTGCCATCAAAGCCTTTCAGGCGCAACACGGTTTAAATACCGACGGCATTATCGGGAAAAACACCATTAACGCGTTGAATATTCCACTCGAATGGAAAATACGCCAACTGCGCATCAATATGGAACGCCTGCGCTGGCTCCCCAGGAATCTGGGGCAGCGCCATCTGCTGGTGAACACCGCAGGCTTTTATCTCACTGCTATTGAAAATGACGAGCCAGTTCTGAATATGCGTATCATTGTCGGGCGGGATTATCGCTCAACTCCCAGTTTTAATGGCACGCTGTCGCATATGGTGTTGAATCCTTATTGGAATGTTCCGGCGAGCATCGCACGCAAGGATTTATTACCCAAGCAGCAGCAAGATCCGACTTATTTCACCACGGCCGGATTCAAGGTCTACCCCGCCCAGGAACGCGGTGCGCAGGCGATCGATCCGGGTATGATCGATTGGCATGAACTCAATAAAAGATTTCCCTATTTCCTGCGCCAAGACCCGGGCAGTCACAATGCGCTGGGTAAAATCAAATTCATGTTTTCCAATCCGTTCAGTATTTATTTGCACGACACGCCATCCAAGTCACTGTTTAAGAAGGATATCAGAACTTTCAGCTCAGGCTGCATACGTCTGGAAAAACCCTTTGAACTAGCGACTTTTGCTCTGAATCAACCCAGCTTGCCGGAAAAATTTAGCGCGGATTTGGAAAGCGATAAGACCATTACTACGCATTTACCTAAACCATTACCGATTTACTTGGTGTATATTACGGCCTGGGCGGATGAGCACGAGAAAGTGTACTTCTACCCGGATATCTATGACCGTGATTTACGTGCGTTGCGTCATGCTCGCTGGTAAATTATTTTTCGCACACAATCGCAGCATTTTCAGGAGAAAATAGTCGATGATACGAAAATTTCTGGATCAAGCGTATTTATCAGAAACAGAACCCAGCCGTCGCCATTTTTTAAAAACCGGCTTGAGCACATGTACTTTGTTGGCACTGCCCATGGCAGCCACATCCGTGCATGCGGCCATCAAAAAACCTTTAGAAAAAAAACTGAGCTTTCTTAATTTGCATACCGGTGAACGTACTAGGACGACTTTCTGGGCCAATGGCCGTTACATTCCGGAAGGCATGCGCGCTATTAACCAAGTGTTGCGTGACCATCGCACCGGTGATCGATATAAGATCGATCCCACGCTATTTGATTTTTTGCATCTGCTACAACACAAATTAAGAACCAACCAAGAATTCCATGTGATCTCAGCCTACCGCTCTCCTGCCACCAACGCCAGACTGGCGGCACAAAGCGGGGGGGTCGCCAAAAACAGCCTGCATACACATGGAAAAGCTATCGATATCCGCCTGCCGGGACGTAAATTATCCGATTTGCGCAGCGCCGCGTTGTCATTGCAAATTGGCGGTGTCGGTTATTATCCCTCATCCAATTTTGTTCATTTGGATACCGGGAATTACCGTTTTTGGGGTGGTTAGAAGAATTTAGCTTGCTAGTCGCGCGTATCTTAGACTCTCAAAGAGAATACAAGTCAGTGCTGATGTGTCCGGCACTGAGAGAATCAGTTTCGGCACAATGGTGGGCAAAAAATCCAGTCACACCAAGCCGTTATATTTAAAATCTTTACGTTCTCTTTTGTTTACGGCGCGCAACAGCAGTGCATCGACTTTAAGGTTTTGGAACTGCCGTAAGGATAACATTGCCCACCGCAAACATGGTCGTCAGATAGACGTCCGATTTCATTAATGATCGAGTGTTAAGTTCATCAAAACCAATCGGCATTGCGTTGTAGAAAAACGTTGTAAAATAATCTGCAGTACCTTCTCTTCAGTCAATTGTCAGAAAACTTCCTTGTTATCTCCTAATATCCGGTCAAATTAACAGCCTTAAGGTAAACCCACAGAGAATCGCAAGTTCAGCATTTTGCAAAACATGGACGTTCTTGTAAGACCTTTGTTATGTGTTGATGCGCACGGACAATGGGATAATTCTGCGGTATAAAATCACTCTAGTAGTGGGAATTCTGATTAAGGGAATGAAATATAGGTCATCTAGGTCAACAAAGAGTCACCAATAAATTTCTTTGTGACGAGAAATTAATAGCCTGCATTCACTCAGTTAATTGTGACAACTGATTTCATATCGATTCTTTGCAAAAAATATATCTAAAATTTAACAGGATAAACATTATGATTAAGATCTGGGTTCTCGTCGCGAACAGCGGCAATGCTACACTTTTTACCGCAGACTCACCGACAACATCGTTGACCGAGCTAATGAACTTTGATAACCCCAGCGCGCGCATAAAGCAGATGGAACTCAGCAGTGATCGCCCGGGACGCAGTTTCGATAGCCATGGTGAAGGTCGCCATGCGATGGCGGTCGAGGTAGAGCCCAAGGAACAGGAACAGATACGCTTCGCTAAGTTGATTGTTGATCGGCTCGAACACGGGCGCTTGGAGAATGCATTTGAACGGCTCGTAGTAGTAGCGGCGCCCACGTTTCTTGGCCTACTGCGCGCCCACTTCAACGCCCCACTCAGCTCTCTGCTGTCCCTGGAGATAGACAAAGACTACACGGCACTCCGACCTGAAGAGTTGCGCACCCGCCTGCCCGAACGACTTTAAGTCGTTGACCTATCAGATCATCACAATTACAGGAGAAAATCATGCAGATACAAGTCAATACCGATCGTAACGTTGAAGGCCACGAGGAATTTTCCGCACAAGTCAAAGCCAAGATAGAGGATGTGTTGAATCGTTTCAACAAACATGTCACCCGGGTTGAAGTACATATCAGCGACGAAAACAGCGACAAGGGTGGCATGAATGACAAACGTTGCTTGATGGAAGCCCGTTTGGAAGGTCGCCAACCTGTCGCGGTCACACACCAGGCAGCAAACCTGAATCTAGCCATCCAAGGCGCTGTCGATAAGTTGAAAAACGTAATCGAAAGCACGCTTGGCCGGCTGGATAATCATTGATGATTCCAGAATAACAGTGAATATTGATGCCGGAACACTCTAATCAATTCACTAAAAAAGTTTCAAGCTCAACGGGCCATTTCTGCTGAGATCCTGATCCAACGGATTGTATTTATACGTATGCGTCTTGAAGTTATGAACAGTGGTTGAAAGCTTGCCGGCGGCACCTTCGTTTAATTTATAAGGGACCTCCTGACCAAGCCAGAGGCCCCCCACCAAACCATTTCAATAGGCTAATGTGTGCGTGCAGGAGTATATGCACCTCGCATACCGCTTTCCAATTTACGTGCCTGACCGGTAGCTTCTTCCAACGTTGGCAATATGGCCTGCAGTTTCTCGGATTTCTCGGCTTGTGTATCAGGTGCTTGCACAATTTTTTGAATCTGATCACGCATCGCATCAACATTCTTATAAACTTCATGCTCACGTGCTTTCTTCACAGACGAGGATTCAACACTTCTTGCAGCAGGAATGACCCCAGGACATTCTGCGGCTTTCTGTTGAAAAGGAGCGCGATTTTCTTTAAATTGCTGAGCAATTTGGACACGTTTGGGAATAAAAACATCCGTGAGCAGCGGCGACAATTTTCCAGTTTCATCAACATGGACAAAACGAAGGCTATTGGGCCATACAGCACCACTACCAAGATCCTTACCCGCAGAGAATTGATGGCAACCGCCGCAAGTCATGGTGCCAGCACGATTCATCAACTGGACTGAAGATATTCCGGTCAAATCCTTCAGTTCTGCAAGGCGTGACTGTACTTGATCAAGCAATAATGGATCAATCCTATCGGCAGGATTATCCTCGTCATCTTGCGAAATCGATTCAAAATCATTAAATCGGGTATCGAATCCTGCACTAATACCATTGATGATATCCTTAGCCGATGCAGTATTGTTGATTCGATCCGGATTAACCAGATTACATAGTGGTTGACCGAGGAAAGAATTACGGAAATCATGTTGGTCCGTTTCGTCAAATCCATCCGGTAATTCCGCAGCTGCGCGAAACAGGAAAGCCATTGGCGAATCATCTACCGGTTCGGGTTTGAAGATTGCCTGCCCGCTTTGATCAAAATTGACCAGAAATTCCCGTAACGACCAGAGAATTTCCTGCGGATCCGGCGTCTTGAACAAATTAACACGCAACTGCCCCAATGGCATACCATAATTTTCCGCCTTAATTACTGGTGCCACGCCCGGAATACCTTGATAGTAGAATTTCTCAAGCTCTGCTACTGTTTGTGTTGCATCGGTATCACTTGAACGCTGCACCCAAAAATCAGTGATTGCGGCACAGCCTGCCAAACCTTTGCCAGGATCCGGATTGGGGATCCTTGCTTCGAAAATCATGGTTAAGCGATCAGTTGGCCCGCTCGATTTTTTTGTGTAAACAATTCGATATTCACCGCAATTGCTGCCATCCGCAGGCGCCAAATCAAAACGGTTAAATAGTCCTACCGGAATCATCCCATCGGGCGAATCCGGATTCAACAAATCCTTTGGAAGGATTGATGATTCGCCGGGTCGGGCTTTCACCGCAATGGTTTTACCTGAAACAGGATGAACAAATGCAGTTTGTGCAAATGAATCGATGATGCTTTGTAACATCGAAACGGAATTCGTTGGTATCCCTCCTGCAGTGGCAACAATTTGATCCATTGTTTTGGAAAATGAAAATGGCGTTGCGAGTTTTGCAGGATCATTGAATACAACAGATTTATCGGTGATAAGTTTTGTATCCGGTTTAGGATATGTAGGACCTTTATTTTCTTCACAGCCGTTTAATAAACTGAAAATGGCAGCAATCAATAGAAAACCCAAAGATCTCTTAAACGCAGTGGATTGGAAACATTTATAGGTCATGGTAACTCTCCATAAAGTGTGAGAAAAATCCCTAGAATCACGAAAAACAAAACGATTCTAGGATATCCAATAAGTTTCTCTATGTGATTTTTGTCACTTCAAGTGAAAGAAGTTGATGTATGACTTGATTTATATCATGGGAAAATCGATCAATACCTACCATAGTCCATTAGATGCAAAAACTTGCCGAAATTTTCAAATTTCCATTTACGAATAATCTGCGACATCCCGGTTACACTCTGCTCGGCCGATATCAAACCGTTAGGACTAGGACTACTACTATGTCAGTCCTGGCCTGAATTGGGACCAAGCTCTAAGCTCACAGCTATGAACAATCATCGCTACATACAGTAACCGCGATACTTTGCGGTATCCTATTTGTTGGTGTCATCCTTGCTTACAATCTTCACTGATCGTAATTCAAGACTTCGGAAACAGCGATTACTTGATCCCGTACTGTGCGCGATAACGTTCGACAGCAGGAAGATACTGTACGAATTCTCGATGATTCTGCAAAAATTCCACCAGATCGTCCAGATTGATAATTGCAGTCACCGAGAAACCATGCATCTGCTGCACCTCCTGAACTGCAGAAAGTTCTCCCATTCCCCGTTCCATGCGATCGAGCGCGATTACGACGCCGGAAGGTATTGCGCCTGAATTTTTAATCAGCTCGACCGATTCACGCACTGAAGTGCCTGCGGAAATGACATCATCGACAATCAGCACACGACCGTTCATCGGTGCACCGACCAGCACCCCGCCTTCGCCATGATCTTTGGCCTCCTTGCGGTTAAAGCAGAACGGATAGTTATACTCCATCTCAGCCAGCGCAATGACAATAGCACTGACCAGCGGAATGCCTTTATACGCCGGGCCGAACAGCATGTCGAACGGAAGCGCTGCAGCAACAATCGCTTTGGCGTAAAATTGCCCGAGTTTGCGCAATGCATCACCATCGTTAAATAACCCCGCATTGAAAAAATACGGTGACATGCGCCCTGCTTTGGTTTTAAATTCACCAAAGCATAATACCTTGCGCGCAATGGCAAATTGAATGAAGGCTTGCCGGAAATCATCAGACATAACTTGATCAACCCATAAATTGATAGATGCAAATTATAACGCTTAACTTAAATGGTATTCGCGCAGCCGTGAAAAAAGGCTTTCTTCAATGGCTTGCATTACAATCGGCAGATATCGTTTGCGTGCAGGAATTAAAAGCGCAGCTGCCCGATCTTTCCGCCGAAATGCAAATGCCGGATAATTATCACGGCTATTTCCATTGTGCCGAACAAAGAGGCTATAGCGGTGTCGGCATATATACTCGCAAAAAACCGGATCAAGTCATCGAAGGCATCGGTATTGCCGACATTGATGCCGAAGGCCGCTTTCTTCAAGTGGATTTTGGTAATTTGAGCATCATTTCGATCTATCTGCCGTCCGGCTCCAGCGGTGAACACCGGCAAGCCGCAAAATTTTATTTCATGGAAAAATTTTTTCCGGTATTGCAAAACCTGAAGATTAGCAACCGGGAAATCATTTTATGCGGTGATTGGAACATTGCACACAAGGAAATCGACCTTAGGAATTGGCGCTCCAATCAGAAAAATTCCGGCTTTCTACCTGAAGAGCGCGAGTGGTTATCCAACGTATTTGAGAATTCCGGCTTTGTCGATGTGTTTCGCCGTCTGAACGCAGAACCGGATCAATACACCTGGTGGTCGAACCGTGGACAAGCCTGGGCCAAGAACGTAGGTTGGCGCATCGACTACCAAATCGCCACACCGGCTATCGCACAACTCGCACAAAGGGTTTCCATTTATAAAGATGAGCGTTTTTCCGATCATGCACCACTGATTATCGACTACGATCACGAATTATGACATTTGCAGGATTTTCCGGTTGGTTGCAGGCGATGCGGGTATACACCCACCCTCGCGTACTGGGCATGCTGTCGCTGGGATTTTCCGCTGGATTACCCTTGCTGTTAATCATGGGTACATTGTCTTTCTGGTTGCGCGAGGCAGGTATCGATCGCACCACCATCGGCCATCTAAGCTGGATCGGCTTGGCCTACAGTTTTAAATGGTTATGGTCGCCATTGGTTGATCGAATGCCGCTGCCGCTGTTGACGCGATGGCTGGGCCGCCGCCGCGCTTGGTTGTTACTGTCGCAGATTACCATTGTCATGGCGCTAACAGGCATGGCATTCACCGATCCTGTCATGAATCTGGCCCATTTGGTGTTTTTTGCACTTGCCGTAGCGTTTGCTTCCGCCACGCAAGATATCGCACTCGATGCTTATCGCATCGAAGCCGTTGCAGTGGAATTGCAGGGCGCAATGGCCGCCACCTATCAGGCCGGTTATCGCGTCGCGATGATCCTGGCTTCTGCGGGCGTATTGTGGATTGCTGCGGCGGTTGACGTCACTGTCGATACTTATGATCACGCGCCGTGGCGTTTCGCTTATCTGATCATGGCGATGAGCATGGTTGCCGGCATTATCACCACGCTGATCATTCGCGAGCCGGATGTTCCCTATAGCCGCTTAATCTCGGAAAACGAAAAAATCGCACAACAGGCCATCGCAACCTGGCATCTTCATCCCCGCATCGGCAACCTGATGATCTGGCTTTACGGCGCATTAATTGCACCATTCCGCGACTTTATCATGCGTCATGGCCGGCAAGCATTGCTGATCCTGGGCCTGATTGCCATCTACCGCATCTCCGATGTTGTAATGGGCGTAATGAGCAATCCTTTCTATGTCGACATGGGATATAGCAAAGAAGAAGTTGCCACGATTTCAAAAGTATATGGCGTGATCATGACTATCATAGGCGCGGCGATCGGCGGTGTGCTGACGGTCAAAATCGGCATCATGCGCACCCTGTTTCTAGGCGCCGTACTGTCTGCCGCAACCAATTTACTGTTTGTCTGGCTCGCGGGACGCGGTCATGATGTGAGTGGATTAATTTTCACCATCTCGGCGGATAATCTTTCTGCCGGCATCGCTTCCTGCGCTTTTATCGCTTATTTATCCGGCCTGACCAATTCGGCTTATTCAGCCACGCAATATGCATTATTCAGTTCGGTAATGCTGCTGCTACCCAAATTCATCGCCGGTTTCAGCGGGCAATTTGTTGATGCGTATGGTTATGAAAATTTCTTCATTGCTACCACTATACTGGGCCTTCCAGTTTTGATTCTGGTCTGGCTCGCCGGACAAGCCAAATTTGCCCATTCCTCCCAATAATCAAACATGTTACATGCCACCGTGCAGAAAAGCCCTGAAACTGAATATCATGCATTGATAAGCGCCGGAGAGCTGCAACCCGATGCCGATCAAGCCAAAGCTGTTGCCGCCCTGGAGCGATTACATGGTGAATTGATTAACTCGCGCACAATCGGGAAAAAATGGCCTATTCGATTGCTTCGTTGGTTTGGAAATAATAAATCGGCGCCCAAAGGCATTTATCTTCATGGAGGCGTGGGACGTGGCAAATCCATGCTGATGGATCTGTTTTATATGACGATTCCCATCACTTCCAAGAAACGCGTTCACTTTCATGAATTCATGCTGGATATTCATGCCCAACTTAAAAGCTGGCATGAATTTTCAGTACGGGAACGTGCACAACAGGGCTTCCGTGCCAGTGACGCTGACCCTATTCCTTCGATCGCGAGAAAAATAGCCGATACTTCAATGCTATTATGTTTTGACGAATTCCAGGTAACCGATATCGCCGATGCAATGGTTCTGACCCGGCTTTTCACCGAACTGTTTGCACAAGGTGTAGTGGTCGTCACAACTTCGAATAGGCCTCCCGACGATCTCTATAAAAACGGTTTGAATCGTCAGCGTTTTGTGCCATTCATTCAACAGATACGGGATAAATTTGAGATCATTTCACTGGAAGGCCCGATCGATTATCGCTATAACCGCCTGAAAGGTGCGCAAACTTACTACTTTCCAGTTAACCAAGCTACTACGGACGAGCTGTCGGCCACGTTCTTCCGTCTCACCGACCGCCGTGTGGAAGACCGGGACAAAGTTCCCAGCGAAGAATTAACGGTACAGGGTCGAACACTGTTCGTTCCCAAAGCGGCGCGAGGCGTTGCCGTTTTTTCGTTTAAGCGCCTGTGCGCAAATCCTCTCGGTACCGCAGATTATCTCGCCATTGCCAGAACCTACCATACCGTCATCCTGGTTGCGATCCCACAATTCGACCAGGAGAACAACAACGAAGCCAGGCGCTTCATTCATTTGATCGATGCGCTATATGAGCATGGTGTCAAACTGTTGTGTTCAGCCGCTGTTCCCCTGCAATCGCTATATGCCGGAGGGGAAATCAGTTTTGAATTTGAACGCACGATTTCACGCCTGATGGAGATGCAATCGGAAAGTTACCTGGCAAGAGGTCACGGCAAAAATTTGCATTAGATAAGAAATTTGATCGTTTGCAGTCGAGTTTCTTATCGGAGCTTCTGGAACTAAAAAGATAAACAGGTGAGAGCTCGCAAAAAAACTTGGCTCTGAATCTGAAGAGCGTACTTAACGCCCCTGTTAAAAGCCGGACACTGAGGAAGACTATTCGAGTGATGTCCTTCGCGCGAATCAGCGGCGCAAACTTTGGGGCATTGCAGATTAACTTAGTGGATTATTTCTTAATCTCTTTGAAATGAGCTATAGCAACACGCGCGGCATTCCTTGCTGAATCATCCTCATCGTAATTTCCATTTGCAATCGCTTGCTCCAGACTGACAATGGCCATGGCTAAATGAATGCGTCCGGCTGACGAGATATATTCTTGGTCTTGCACCGAAAGTGCATGAATTATTGCAGTCGTTGAGTGCTTTGCGATTGTAGCTCCGTCATCAGCGGTTATCGACGCCTCAGAGAATCTAATTGCCTGATGTAAATGACTTTCTGTCAAACATGCAGATAAAGTTAAGGTTAAAATAATTAAGATACTGGAAAACAGCATATCTTGTTCATTCCTGAAGTAAGCTTTGGATTTACTACTTATTACATTGTTCTCAAACATAATTATAAGTTCCGATATGATTGTATAACAAAATACAAATAAGTATAGAACTCTAAAATTATCTCAATGCTTTTAAGTAAACGGGTTTTAGTGCCCATTTATGTTTAACTCCCTTCTTCAACGATTTTCAGAAGCAATTCAGCTCGCAATTGCGAGCAGTATTACAGGTATCCGCAACAATATTCAAACGTTGCGTCTGGTGCGCCATAAACAGATACAATTTGATTGGATGGAAACATAAAAATAGCAACCTGCGACACGTCAACTGTGTCAGATAGCAATGCTATGACAGTTTTTGCGCACAGAAAATCGAATATCTACTCCTCGCCTGTCTGAAAAAAATCAGTAATAGGTGTATCCTGCATGTATCTTCATATCTGTCCATGAGCATACCAAAATGATCATACTCATAACGGGCGCAACGGGATTTATTGGTCGTCACCTGGTGCAACGGCTGCAGCGGGAACATCACACGGTCAGGATATTGAGCCGTGACGGCAAACACGCAAGCCAAACTCTCAATGCACCGGCATTTGATTGGGACTATGCCACGCAAGACGTCCCTGCAGAGGCACTGCACGACTGCCAGATCATCATCAATCTGATGGGCGAGAATCTGGGAAATGGCCGTTGGACCGAAGCACGCAAGCACGAGATTTATGCTTCACGTATCCTCAGCACCCGCAAATTAGTAGCTGCTGCACCAGAAAGCCTGCGCACCTTCGTCTGCGGCTCGGCAATCGGTATTTATCCAGGTGCAGGCGATGATCTGTATGACGAATCCTATGCTGTTCCGGAGCGGCTCAGTTTTATGCAGACCCTTTGCCACGACTGGGAACAGGAAGCCTCCAGGATTGAGCACAGCAAAGTGCGCCGGGTCAGTATTCGAACCGGCGTTGTATTGGGCGATGGCGGCATGCTGAAAAAGCTACTGCCGATATTCAGGATGGGATTGGGTGGACCTGTCGGCAATGGTCGGCAATGGCTGCCGTGGATACATATCGATGACCTGGTTTCGGTCTTTTGCGAAGCTGCACTGGATACACGCTATCATGGACCGGTGAATGCCGTGTCACCCAATCCTGTACGCTATCGCGAATTTGCAACAGCCCTTGGCAAGGCACTGCATCGTTCCGCCTTCTTCCCCACCCCGGCATTTATCCTGAAACTGGCATTAGGCGAAGCAGCTGCGTTGGCTTTAAACAGCTATCACATTACACCCAAACGACTTCTTGAAGATTATGGCTTCAAATTCAAATTTGTTCATTTATCGGATGCACTGGCAGATTTATTTGTCGAAAGCTAAGTCTTCACGTTAAAACCCGTCATATCAATGAGTGCAACACTGGTTGTTTTTTGGTTCCGGCGCGATCTGCGTCTGGATGACAATGTCGGGTTGTCACATGCGTTAGCATCCGGACAACCGGTGTTGCCGGTTTTTATTTTTGATCCATCAATTTTGACAGGATTATCCGAAAATGATGCGCGCGTTACCTTCATTTACGACACTCTGCAAACGCTGCGTACGCAGCTCGAGAAAAAACATTCGAGTTCAATCGCGCTCTATTATGGCAGCCCCATAGAAGTTTTCGATCAAATCCTGCATTTATACTCTGTCACTGCGGTATATACCAATCACGACTACGAACCCTACACGCGCGAACGCGACGAAACCGTACGTCAATGGTTAAAAGCACGATCGGTGGCTTTTAATACCTATAAAGACCATGTGTTATTTGAGAAAAATGAAATCGCCAAGAACTCGGGCGGTCCTTATATCGTGTATACCCCCTATATGCACAAATGGAGAAAGATTCAGAGTGAGACAATACTTAGGACTTACTCAACTTCGGCAAAACTGGGAAACATCATTAAACATTTGCATTCGCCTAATCTTTCTCTAACTGACATTGGTTTTGTGCGATCTGCCGTAACCATTCCAGCGTATCGATTGGACACGAAACTGCTGCAACATTACGCACACGATAGGGATTATCCTGCATTAACCGCCACATCACTTTTGGGTGCCCATTTACGATTCGGCACGATTAGTATTCGGCAAGTATTTCAGCAAGCATTGAACGCCAGTAACGATATCTTCGGTAATGAGCTGATCTGGCGCGAATTCTTCAGTCAAATCCTATGGCATTTCCCGCATACACAAAATAGTAGTTTCAAACCGCGCTACGATCGCATTCAATGGCGCAATAACGCAGCAGATTTCGAGCGCTGGAGCAAAGGAATGACTGGTTATCCCCTGGTTGATGCTGGCATGCGCCAGCTCAATGCTACCGGCATGATGCACAACCGGGTACGCATGATCACTGCCAGTTTTTTATGCAAACACTTATTGATCGATTGGCGCTGGGGCGAAGCTTATTTTGCAAAAAAATTACTGGATTACGAAATGGCCAGCAATGTCGGAAACTGGCAATGGGTAGCAGGTTGCGGTGTGGATGCCGCGCCTTATTTCAGAATCTTCAATCCTGAAACACAAATCAAAAAATTCGATAAAAACTTCAACTATATTCAGACTTGGGTAAACGATTGGCGCACGCCAACTTATCCAGCACCGATAATTGAACACAAAGACGCGCGAAGGCGTTGCTTAAAAGCATATCAACAAGCTATCGACTAACCGGCAAGCAGCTGAAAGTTAATCCCTTTCAACTCCCGCTCCAAGTTGGCTTGATTGTTTGAGTAATATCACTGTCTGTTGATAACAGGTACGAGAGAAGTAAATCAACCATGTGACGATGCCAAACAACTTGAAACCATCTTCGATCAAAACTGCAATACCTGTTTGTCGCAATACCAGATCAGACACGATGGATAATGCCAGGAAAGCACACGCTATTAATAGAATGATGTAATCTGTCTGTAAAATAATCTTGGCAAAGATGGTAAAAAAGAACAGCATTGCCAAAATATACGCCACATAAAAAATCTTCTCCGATACATTTAAATATTGCGGAAAAATATGCTCATGCAGCAAGCAAAAATCATCCACCAGTAGCACAAAAGTCAGCAGTCCTGAATATAACAAATATGCTCCGATCTTCCTGCTGCCTTTTTTTATCAAGAGCACGGCTACAAACAGACAAATAGCTGCCGAGAATGTCCAGAGCAACACACCCAGATTAGACATGACTCCGAGAAACGGATTAAATTTAAGTATTGCTGCAGGTTCCCGGAAAAAATTATCGATCAATATATCGTAGTGTCGACTGATCAGCCAAACCGAAAAAAGAGCAACAGACACAATCAAATAAGGAATGACCAGCAAACGCAGTGAAGCTTTCAGCTGATCAAGTGTTTTGTTAATAAAATCTCTGGACATTAATTCGGCCAATCTCATAAAAATAAACTTATATTAAAAATTGATACATACAGCTGTAACACGTATATGCTTGAGTTTGCTTGCGCCATTAACAAGTGTCAAGCTTATTTCTGATAAGGTCATGAATGCCATGACTAACTGGCTCGTTCAGTATCATCTACAAAATCCTGAAGTCCGGCGAAGTATTCATGTTCAGAGCACGATCAATCTACTACCCCGAGTTAAGCTATTACATCACTGAAAACATAATAAACCAACAGATATTCCTGTTCTTCTCATCTGACTTATGAGTAGAAATAATACATACGCACCCACTAGTCATTTTTCTCAATATCCGTCCTCACTCCAATAACATAAGGAAGAAAGACCATACTTTTGTCTCCATGCAAGCGTTAAAACTTTCCTCGCTGCTTCTTTTCTCATTCAAAATTAAAAATTCTGTTATGTGTAAAAAATCCTGACAGTAGATATCAAAAACTTATTCTCATTTAACGGCACTAGGAAATATAATAAATACCTAATAATTACAATAACAAAGATCAAATACTTTGCTGCCAACGCTAAATAAGGCACTCAATCATATCTACTACGATACAGTCATCTGATGCATTTCCATTCCATACTTGTTTTTTTAGTGTTATCCTAAATGTGAGTAAGTGCTTTTCTTATTCGAATAAAGCCGTATTTTGGTATTTTAGAAGGTTCTTGAATCAAGAAATTATTTGGTCTTCTAATAATAAGGATCTTTTTCTGAAAGCTTAATTCTGGACAAAGATTTTAGATATGGTTTGTAATTGATAAAGTTTCAACGTGACATTAAATTTGTTTATAAACATTTTTTAATTTTAATAACAAAGGAGATTCTCATGAAATATTTACTATTAGCAGCAGTTCTCTTAGCGTTCACACTCCCTTTAACCGCATGTGGGGGCGAAGGTAAGCCTGGCCAATACCCACCAAGCCTTTATAAAGATAGTAAAGAGGGAGATTCTCAATAAAATTTTCTGGCTGCTGATTTTCTGGCAAAACCAAGAAAAACAAATAATTAAATTGCAGTCATAGCAATAAATCAGAAAACAAGTAATTAGCTGTTTCTTTTTGATAAAAAGATTGCAATCAGAAATTTAGAAACCTGTTTTCAACTGGGCTCTGGAAAAAATCCAGAGCCCTTATTCGGAGCTCCCTCCGAAAATTGATCATATCTCCAGATTCTGACCGGTAACTCTTAATCGGTTATTTATATCATGAACTGATTCTTACGCTCTTTCATTTCTCATTCAGTTCCCATTCATGGTGCCATATGTAAATTGACATCATCAGGAATACACCTGAAACGAATAACTGAAGGAGAAATATCATGGATGCTCAAAAAACAAAACTAATCAGTCTGTTAGTTAGCATACTATTAGCAATTACTTTAGCTGTCCCTACATTAGCACAAGCAGGCAGAGGACATCATAGACACCATCACGGACATAGTCATGGGCATCACCATCATCACAATCATCACAATCATGGTGGATATAGTTATATATATAGCCAGCCTCGTGGTTATTACCAGCCTTACTATCCGCAACCGCGGTATAGTTATAATTACTATCCTGCTCCGGTGTACATCCCCCTTCCTCAAGCGGTAATGGGCTTTGGTGCCGGGAATATGGATTTTATGATACGCTTCTGACAAGCACGACCAGCAACGGGTATTAAAACAATATACCTGTTGCATCGTGATTACTACCTCCAGAAAATGGAATGGTCGATATGAATAGAGAGTGGAAAGTTTTAGTAATTATGATGGCACTGACTGTCCCGAGCACACTAACCTTAGCAGGCTGGCAAGAGAGCACTGCAAATTATCATCGCACCAACAGTGGAAACAGCACGGCAACCGGAATCTCCGAACAAAAGGCGATTATTATCGCGCAGCAACATTTCAAAGGTCGGGTGTTGGCAATTAATCAGATCGGCCATACTTACCGCATTAAAATACTCAGTGATCAAGGCGCAGTCCAAACGATCCTTATCAATGCGCGAGATGGTTCTGTGATAGTAGCTCCCTAATTCAATAGGGGATGGAATTCACTGTTTCAAACAAGTTTAACTTTTCTCACCCGAGATTTGAGGAGTAAACGATGCGCATTCTGGTCATTGAAGATGAATTCAAATTACAAAACCAGATTCGCCAGCAACTGGAAACCGCGGGCTATATGATCGATACATGCAGCGATGGCGATGAAGGCTTATTTCTTGCTTCAGAATACCCTCTGGATGCCGCCATCATTGATATCGGCTTGCCTGGAAAATCCGGCCTGGAAATTATCAAAGTGCTACGTGAACGAGGTAATCTGCTGCCCATTCTTATCCTGACCGCCCGCAGCAGCTGGCAAGACAAGGTACAAGGCCTGGAAATGGGTGCGGATGATTACCTGACTAAGCCATTTCAAATGGAAGAATTGCTGGCCCGAGTGAAAGCACTGCTGCGTCGCGCGACCGGTATACCACAGACATTTTTAAAATGCGGCCCCATTACGTTGGATGTCACTGCTCAATCCGTTGCCATTAACGGTCAAGAAATCGAGCTTACTTCGTTTGAGTATCGCCTGCTGGAAGAATTGGTACGTCATCACGGCGAAGTTCTCTCCAAGCACACCTTATCCGACTATCTCTACCCGCACGACGAAGATAGGGACAGCAATGTGCTTGAAGTCATGATCGGCCGGTTGCGCCGCAAACTCGACCCCGAAGGCACTCTGAATCCAATCGAAACCATGCGTGGTCGCGGTTATCGCTTTACCTTGGAATGCAATAAATTGTCATGATGTCATTAAACCGGCGCATTCTATTCAGCGCAACCTTGGTTCTGCTGGTTTTTATCATGGGAATTGCGCTGACTCTGGATCGTGCTTTTTATGATAGTGCACGCTTGGGTGTGAAAGATAGGCTATTTGCCAAGCTGCTCATGCTCATGGGAGACGCAGAAGTAGAAGATTCCGGCGAGCTGGATGTACCGACCAATTTGCTCGATGCCGAGCTCGGCCATGTCAATTCAGACACCTATGCTTATATTGTCGCCCCAACCAATACTATTTCCTGGCGCTCCAATTCATCATTCAATAAACCCATACCGACTATCTCTTTATTGGAGAAAGGTAAAAAAGAATTTAGTCAAATTACGCTCAATGATGAGCCTTATTTTATTTATCGCTACGGTGTTGCTTGGAAAACTCCTGCCGGGGATTACCCGCTGACTTTCATTGTTATCACTGATAGCGTGCTGTTTGAGGCGCAAGTGGAACGCTATCGGGAAGATTTGTGGGGCTGGCTAAGTATCATGGCTATTTTCCTATTAGCAACGCAAATGCTGGTCCTGCATTGGGGCTTACAACCACTTCGCAAAGTATCGACTGAGCTTGCCGCAATAGAGTCCGGGCAACAGGAGAAACTGAAAGGTAATTATCCTCGTGAAATACAAGTATTAACCGACAGCATCAACTCTTTGATCAACCACGAACACAAACAACAGAAACGTTATCGTAACGGTCTTGCAGACTTGGCGCACAGCCTCAAAACACCACTCGCCGTTTTGCAGGGTACAATCCAAAGCGAAGGAGATGAAACCATCCGGCAAAAAACGATTCAGGAACAAATTGACCGCATGGATAACACCATCCAGTATCAATTGCGCCGTGCCGCAACTGCCGGTAGCTCCCCGGGTATGGGATTGATCATGCTGCGGCCGATGGTCGACCGAATTGTCAACACCGTGACGAAAGCCTATCGTGACAAGAACCCTTGCATCATCATTGAGATTGATGAGAGCATTAGTTTGCAGATCGACGAAGGAGATTTAATGGAATTACTCGGCAATCTGATCGACAATGCTTTTAAATGGTGCCGTCAGAATATTTGTTTATCCGCGAGTTATCAGGAAAATCAGGTAATTATTCAGGTCAAAGATGACGGCCCCGGCATTCGATCTCCTGAAATTACCAGAATTCTTGAACGCGGCGTGCGCGCCGATCAGTCCACGCCTGGTCACGGCATCGGTTTGGCCATTGTGCGCGATATCATCCAGGTTTATGGTGGGGAGTTATCGATTGAGAATAACTCAACCGGCGGCCTGTGTGTCGTTCTGCGCCTAAAGAAAAACAAGCAGCACTAATTCTTTTCACGGCGAGTTCTGCGAAACACACTTTAATTACTATTCTGAATTTGAATTAGGCCTTTATCAATGTCCATCCACCAATCAGGATAAACCCCACTCCTGCAATATAGTGCAGATGTTTTGCGCTGATGTGATCTGAAATAAAACTACCCGCCAGCACACCGATCGCGGAAGTTGCAATCAGTGCAAGTGATGCACCGACAAACACCGTCCATTTATTGACCTCCTTATCAGCAGCAAACAGCAGAGTCGCCAGTTGCGTTTTGTCGCCCAATTCCGCGATAAATACCGTGGCAAAAATCATTAGTAGTATTTTGTAGTCCATGTTTAAGCCCGAAATGAGGTTGGGTTATCTGCAATACGATTCCAGTCCAGTACCAACGATAAAATCGCGCACCCTTTTACCCAAAAAGAAGTAATAATAAACGATAGTCAGCATGTTTTTTCAAATAACCTTTCAAGGTTTTTACAAAACATTCGGCTTCAAGGATTAATCACTATTAGAGGAATAATCATGATCAAAGCTTACGCTGCATCCGAACCGGGTGGAAAACTTCAACCTTATGAATATGATCCCGGACCGTTGGGTGATCATGATGTTGAGATCGCGGTTGAATTTTGCGGTTTATGTCACAGCGACCTCAGCATGCTGCATAACAATTGGGGAATTACTCAGTATCCCTTTGTGCCAGGACATGAAATCATTGGGACAATTTCAGCTAAAGGTACACATGTAAAAAATTTCTCACTTAAGCAGCGCGTTGGCCTAGGATGGCACGCTGGTTATTGCATGACCTGCCATAGTTGCCTGTCCGGCGACCATAACCTCTGCGCTCAACCAGAGTCCACCATTGTCGGTCGACACGGCGGCTTTGCCGACTACGTACGCGCCAGCGCTGCCAGCATCGTGGCACTGCCGCATGGTCTCAACGCGCAGAGCGCAGGACCGCTTTTCTGTGGAGGAATCACTGTTTTTAACCCTCTTCTGCAATTCAATATCCCGCCCACTGCTGCCGTCGCCGTCATCGGTATCGGCGGATTGGGCCATATTGCATTACAATTTCTAAAGGCATGGGGTTGCCGGGTAACTGCCTTTACATCCAGTGAAGAAAAAAGGAAAGAAGCGCTAATACTGGGCGCGCATGACGTGCTGGATACGAGAAATCCAGTTGAACTTGCAACTGCAGCAAACCGCTTTGATTTAATTCTAGCAACGGTCAATGTAAAACTCGACTGGAATGCCTATATCGCGACCCTGCGTCCCAAAGGTCGCTTGCATCTTCTGGGCGTACCGCTTGAGCCACTGGAAATCAATGTGTTTCCAGTAATCTCCAACCAATATACGATTTCAGGCTCCCCTGTCGGCAGCCCCGCCAGCATTGCCACCATGCTGCAATTCGCAGAACAACACAAGATCGAACCTATCGTGGAAATTTTCCGCATGGATCAAATTAATGAAGCTCTCGCCAGATTGGCTAGCGGTGATGCCAAATACCGCGTGGTTTTGAGTGGTCAACAATGATCATCTTGTGAAGAGAGATTTCATATGCTCCAAGTACATCGTAGGCACGCCACGCAAAGGATGTATGGGATGATAAACGCTGCATTGAATAACCGAATTTGATCTAACAGGCACATCGTCAAATCGGGTAACCGCCAGATCAGGTCGCGACTACTACACCTTAAGAGATGGCGTGTATCGCCACAAAATATCCCAAAAACACCGCATCTTTCGTTGCTGCTGTACAGATCAGATGTATTGTTCTTTGAACTAATGCCCGTGACTACCCTATCTAGTTTATTTTTGTTTGCTGGTTACAGGTGGAATAAACAGAGCGGGTAATGTTTTACTAGGATATTGCTTATTAGACTTACCAGTTCCTACTTGAATTGATATCAAATCTGAACATTTTGATATATAGGGCTGTGAAAACAACGGGTCTTCTATTTTCTCAATCCTTTTTGACCTCTTCGATAGGGGCTCTTTCTTAAAGGAAAAAGCTCTCGATTTCTTTTGCTCTTCAATTGAGTTTGTTTTATTTGAAAGCTCAGTTTGCTGACTCTTTAATCCAAAATTACTTTCCTCTACTTGAATCTTAATCCCTAATAATCTTTCTATACCACCCAATAGAATAGTCTCTTCTCTGCTAACAAAAGAAATTGCAAATCCTTTCGCTCCCGCACGCCCTGTTCTTCCAATGCGATGTACGTAATCTTCAGGATTATTAGGTAGTTCAAAATTAATCACATGAGTTAATTCTTCAATATCAAGACCACGTGCTGCAACATCAGTCGCAACAAGGATTCGGATTAAACCACATTTAAAATTATCCAAAGCTTGAGTTCGTTGCAGTTGATTTCTATCGCCGTGTATTACGGAACTCAGGATCTCCCGACTATTTAATTTTTGTGTCAAATGATCTGCTCCATGTTTAGTACGTGTAAAAATCAATACTTGTTGCAAGTTTTTTTTCTTGATCATATCGATTAGAAATTCTTGCTTATTTTTTGATTCTACAGAATAAACTATATGTGAAATCAAATCACTGACTGAGTTTTGCTTGGCCACTTCAATCAGTATCGGGCTCTTCAAAATTTTTCCTGCAAGTTTCTTGATTTCTTCTGAGAACGTTGCGGAAAACATTAAATTCTGTCGTTGATCGGGTAACATCTGAATGATTTGCTTTATATCTGGCAAAAAACCCATATCCAGCATTCGATCGGCTTCATCAAGAATTAATATTTCAATTTTTGAAAGTATCAAATTTTTTTGTTGAAGATGATCCAATAAACGCCCTGGCGTTGCTACCAGGATTTCTACGCCAGAACGTATAGCTGCAATCTGCACATCGATATTTACACCGCCATAAATCACAGCTGATTTTAGTGCCACATATTTTCCATACGCTCTAACGCTCTCGTAAACTTGTATCGCAAGCTCCCTGGTTGGCACTAAAATCAATGCGCGTGTTGGATGTTTTGCAGGTGATGTACTACTATTCGCATGACTCTCTAATTTTTGCAACATAGGAAGAGTAAAACCCGCTGTTTTACCTGTGCCAGTCTGAGCTCCACCCATAACGTCAAAACCTTTCAGGATTATAGGTATAGCCTGTTGTTGAATTGGAGTGGGATTTGTATACCCTTGTTCAGATATAGCTCGCAACAAATCAGTTGATAAACCGAGTTGTTCAAATGAGATATTACTACTCATATATTACAAAAATTACCTCTTTAATTTTATTTAACAATAAAGCACTACGCGATAAGAAGGAAGAATCAAATCAAATAATTAAACCCTGAAGATCTTAATATTAAATCAAGTACAAATCCATAATTTAGTTCTCAAAAATACAAAAAGAATCTGCACGGAATATATGCAGATTCTTTGTTAAGATTGCTCTATTAACTTTATTGAAGTTCATTAAGCGTGAAGGGAATTATTCGTCATCGTCATCCTCTTCATCATCATCCTCTTCGCTTGCGGTTACCTCACTAGCACTATCCTCGTCTTCTTCCTCATCTTCTTCGTCGTCTTCATCTTCTTCATCTTCGTCCGGCTTCAACACCATCTTGCCCGCAGCCAAACTCGCATTCAGATCCGTCATCGGCGCTTCCTCATGCACCAGATTCTGATGACAGTCTATACACGTCGCTCCTTCCGTTTTCATCTTCTTATGCGCTTCCTGGGCATCCGCTCCAGGCGGATTCGGATCTCTATGACAGTCACGGCATGTTACACTGTCCCATTTCTTCAAATTCATCCGCGCATCATGCGCCATAATCAGCCGACGCTCATTAAACTTCTCCAACGTCGAATAATCATTAACCAATTCCAAATAAAGCTCTCTCGCACCATCTACCGCATGCGTATATAACGCTAAATGAAAATTCTTGAATCCTTGCGGTATATGACAGTCCTTACAGCCAGGATTCACCCCTAGTGCCCCATAATGAGTCGATTCCTTGAGTTCCGTCTGCGTATATGTCATCGAGTGACAGCTGGTGCAGAATTCTTCGGTAGATAGCGCCGCTTCTCCTCCAAATACCACCGCTACCAGCAATATCCCCAATAACCCGCCTGTCAGTAGTGTCCCTATCGCACCTTTCTGTAAGCCGCTCATCAGTCTTTTCCTTTTTTATCTTTTTTATCTGCCACTTTCTCTTTGGCATTCGCTTGAAATTCATCATGAAACTTGAACTTGGGTTCCCCTACGAATGTACCATCAAGCTTGTAATGCTCATGCATCGCTTTGACATCCTTCACCATCTTGTCAAAATCAAATGTGTATTTCGCGTCAACTTCCGGAGTAAATGGCGTATAGGGAGCTTTCGCACCTTTCCATGGCGAACCTTCGTAGTTTAAATGACAAGCACTGCAAGCTTCTTCAAAATGAAAGTCTTGCCCTTTGTCTGCCAATACTTTGCGTTGCATGGTAGTGCCTTTGCTTTCAAAGGCCTGACCTCCCTTACGGTGATCTCCCCGATAGCTCTTCCCAGGTCCATGACAGGATTCACAACCAACTGCCGCTAGCGGCTTCTTCGGTGTTTCTACCGTATAGCCACCTTTCTTGCCCCATCCATCAACATGACAGCCTACACAGTCCTTGTCTTGCGTGTAGTCCTTATCCGGATCCAGCTTCGCTTTTATCTTAGCTTCCTTGCGTGTGCCCGGTTTTAACGATTCCATCGCTTTGGCATGCGCCGTGTCATTCCATGATTTAGCTTGCGATTTGTGACATGAACTACATTTCGTACGACCTTCAAAATCCGCCGCCAACACTGTGCCCGAGAAAAATGCAGTCATCGCCAGTATGGCCAATATATGGGTTATCGCGTGTTTCATCTCTCCTCCTTTATACTTTTTTAATTCAAATTTTATGGGTTCGTATTGTACGCTATCATCGTTTTGTGTAAATGATTATGTGTCCGCTTTTTTGGGAGTTTTATTGTCGCTCAAGGCTATTTTTTATTTCTAAGGTAGCTTATATACCCAATAGCCTCCTTGTTGGTAGATCAGTTGCGCCAGATCTTGTTCCGTCGGCGCAGTCTTATCTACAAATGGCAGCATCCTTGCCAACAACGTCTGACTACTTTCTTCATCACTCAGGAAAAATACTCTGATCTCATTGTCTGAAACAGATTGCAGTGTATAGGTGTCAAAATTATTTTCCTTAACTTGCACTTTCATTTGATTGATCATGCCATGCATATTCCCTGTCATCGGAAAATTCTGGTAGGCAACGCCTATACTTTCCGGGTACATGAGCCCTAGTTTATAGACATCGGTCACGTGTACAATCAGGTAGGTCTCACGATCAGAACCAATCAGTTGCCGCAGTTGCTTAATACCGTCTTCCGCTGGTGCCGCCAGTGCCCGACTGAAGTGTTTAAATCGTTCCAATTCCACCGAATCCGCTTTGCTTTGCCAGAATTGTTTTTCATACGCCTGGATCTCTTTGCTGTGCTCCAGCCAAGGAGCCGGTATCATGAGGGGTTCGTTCAGGTGATGAGTAAAAAACGTGTCGTGCCCTGTAAGCAGTTTGATTTGCCGGGAGGTGTCCCACCAGGATAGTATCAGCGCATCTTTCGGAGCGTACTTGCTGATCGCCTCGGCCAGAACAGTAAGCTCCGATGGCTTTCTGTCAAAATTGTAGAGCACTTCATTGGTGCTATTCTTCCAGTAGATCAGTACCGGCGCTCCATCATTTTGCCTTGCAACAATGAATTCAGCGATCGGCTTGCCTACTCCGTCAGCTTGTACTTTGTACTGACCAAGCTTTAAATCCGGCCAACCTGTCAAATCTATTTTACTAAACTTGCTGCTGTCGCTTTCTTCTACCAATTGATATTGATAGGGAGCCGGTATCGGTTTAAACCAAAGATACACAAACCAGCCCAATAAAAGCAATCCTCCCGTCACCAGAAAAATTCCTAATGACGGGAGCAGCCTGTCTCCTGACCGCACCACCGGAGCGGCGCGGTCTGTCGTGTCAGCGCCTATCAAGCTTCACTTTGCTTACGTTTGCGCCAACCCGCCAAGGCCAGTGTTCCGGCGAGCAGCATGCCGCCACCTAAACCACCCAGTGAGATCTTCTCAGCTGTGCCGTCCAAGTCAAGTAAACTGGTGCGTTTCGATTCAAGATTCTTCACCCGTTCCTGCAGTGCAATCATCTCGCGGATACGAGTATTTTCGTCTTGAATTTCAACATACGCACGGTTAATCGGACCCCAGCCTTCCGTATAAGTCCATCCACCCGGATTTACGTGCGCCAAGCCTACATGCATCTTCGCCAGGTCATTTTCGTGCATTTCCAGCACCTTGAGCTCAATCGCCGCAGGGCTGTTGCCTTTCGACCAGAACAACTGTGCAAAATATGCATAGCCTTCTTTCTCCGGTGGCGGTGGAGCAGGACGATTAGTTTTTTGGCCTGTCAACAAACCTTCCTTGTACAGTGTATGCACAATTTCATTAGCTTCCTGATACTTAGCCAACCCTTCCAGCGTGCCTTTGTCCATCAATTCCAAATATGAACGTGCAAAACGCTCCGAGTGACATTGGGTACAGGTAACCACCCACGAGTCTAAACGAGCTTCCGACCATTCGCTATTAATGTTTTCCGCTATACCTGGAACAAATGGATAGTTCGCCCACCGAATCTTCCTTACCATGTTATGGCTATATTCACCTTCGTATTCCATGTGACAACCCGCACAGGTCGGTGCATTTTGACCGCCCAGTTCATAGGCGTCTTTCAACTGTACTTCCCAGTTCCATTTGTCTCCCAGCATCGACACCATCTTGCCGTGCTTGGACATGGAGTAAGCTTCCCAGTTGTTGTGATCCACACCACTATGGCAAGTGGCACACGCTTCCGGCTTACGCGACTCCGCAGCTGAAAATTCATGGCGCGTATGGCATGAGTCGCATTTGTTCTGATTCGTATGACACATCGAGCAGCCTTCAGCTACTTCGCGTTGCGGCATCGCTGCCCAAACAGTGGTTTCTACGTTGGCTTTATAGTCCAGCGCGTGCGAAGGGCGTCCATCGGGCCATTGGCCGTGCGGCCAAATCATCGTGTCACGTTCCGATTCCCGTTCCACAAATTCCTGCAAGTGACATTTACCGCATACATCCGCTGTCGGCATAATGATGTCTTTGGTGTGATCCGCTTTCTTCTTCGCATTAACATCCACGTGACAGTCAATACACCCCACTTCCTTCAGGTTCTCGCCTTCCGCCAATTTACCCAAAGAGCGCAAATTCTTCTCTACGTCCTCAAGCTTGCCTTTCTTATAAAAGGTAGGGTCATCCGGCTTAAGATTACGAATCTTGTCTAAATTCGCATGGCTACTACGCTTCCATGCCTGAACCCATACCGGCGATTCATCCGTGTGACATTCTACACATTCCTTCCGGCTCGCTATCTCTTTATTCGAAGTCGGCGATTTGTAAAATGTCGCAGGATCCAAATATATTCCATACGGTATCGGTTCCCAATACTGCGCCATCGTTCCAGGCCCCGCTCCTTGCTCAGGATCCTTGTAGCGCTTCACCACCGCTTCGTATACTTCCTTCGGCGTCGCCTTCTCACGATCCAACTTCAATGCTTCATACAATTCGTCCGGAACGCTCGGTATGTTCGCATGCGCCGTCCCTATCAGCATAGCTCCTAACAGCCCCGCTATTACCCCAGCCCATCGCTTGGCTTTCATCTTTCTCTCCTTTGGTTTTCCATAATTTTTTTCCCTTCTTATCTTCCCGGCCTCTCAAAAGACCACCTTCCTTCGCTTCATAGCCCCCAACCATCCATCCAACTTCAACAGATAGCCCCTCCCTTAGACTACTTAGTCAGCCTTGTACTGTCAAGCTATTTGAACGATTAATGTTACGCGAACACTACATCAGTTTTTCCATACTAAACAGCACTATCAATTGAGGTACCTGATTCAGTAATTATCTCAGGTATCTTTTCTTGCTTTTTCCTCTTACTATGAAAGGACAACCCTGTACCCGCGGGGACTAATCTGCCAACGATAACATTCTCTTTTAATCCGCGCAAATCGTCTTTTTTGCCCATAATTGCCGCTTCCGTCAATACTCGAGTCGTTTCTTGGAATGAGGCTGCAGAAATGAAGGAATCTGTCGATAATGATGCTTTTGTAATACCTAACAACATAAATTCATAAGTAGCTGGCATTTTCTTTTCGGCAATTAATCGTTCATTCTCAACGAGTAAATCAGCGCGCTCTACTTGCTCCCCCGGAATAAATGTAGAATCACCAGCATTGGCAATTTGCACTCGCCTTAGCATTTGACGAACGATAACTTCAATATGTTTGTCATTAATCCTAACGCCCTGCAATCGATATACATCTTGGACTTCATCAGTAATATATCGCGCTAATGCTTCAACACCTTGTAAACGCAAGATATCACGGGGATCTGCCGGTCCATCAACAATATTTTCACCCTTGTTCACTACTTGCCCGTCATGCGCCATTACGTGTTTATCTTTTGGAATTAAATATTCATGCACAATTTCTTCAAGATCAGTGATAATTAGTCTTTGCTTACCTTTAGTGTCCTTACCAAAAGAAACAATACCCGTAACCTCAGCTAACATACCCGCATCTTTTGGCGCTCTTGCTTCAAATAGCTCTGCCACGCGCGGCAAGCCTCCTGTAATATCACGTGTTTTAGAAGTCTCTTGTGGAATCCTTGCCAATACCTCGCCGACACTCACTTCCTGCCCATCCCTCACCGTGATAATACAACCGATCTGGAACGTTATGCTCACAGATTGATTACTACCCAACATCTTTATTTCATTCCCATCATCATCCAAGAACTTCACTAGTGGACGCAAACCTTTCGATTGTATAACTCCTCGACGTTTTGGATCAATAACTACTAAGGTCGATAATCCAGTAACCTCATCGATTTGTTTCGCTACAGTAACACCTTCCTCAACATTTTCGAATCGCACCTTCCCAGTATATTCAGTTATTATAGGACGAGTATGCGGATCCCAAGTGGTTAATACCTGACCCGCTTTAACCATCTCACCATCCCGCACCAACAATGTTGCACCGTAAGAGGCTTTATGTCTTTCACGCTCTCGTCCATTCTCATCTTGAATAATGATTTCACCGCTTCGTGAAATAGCGATCAATTCATTCTGAGCATTAGTCACATACCTCATTGTGGAAGAATAATGTACGGTGCCACTTGATTTGCTCTCAACCTGACTTACCACCGCAGTTCTGGATGCTGCACCACCAATATGAAATGTACGCATTGTCAATTGCGTACCTGGTTCACCAATTGATTGAGCGGCAATAACTCCTATTGCTTCGCCCACATTGACCGGAGTGCCACGCCCCAAATCCCGTCCATAGCACTTCGCACATAAACCATATCGAGTTTCACAAGTAAGTGGCGTACGGACTTTTACTTCATCAATACCCAAGGATTCAATCAAATCTACAGCATCTTCATCCAGCAATACCCCCGAAGCAAAAACCACTTCTTGAGTCTCAGGATTAATTACGTCGTTAACTACAACCCTACCTAAAATTCGCTCGCGTAATGCTTCAATAATTTCACCACCTTCCACTAAAGCTTTCATAACTACGCCACTACCGGTATTACAATCTTCCTCCGTAACTACAAGATCTTGAGTAACATCAACTAATCGTCGAGTCAAATAACCTGAATTAGCAGTCTTTAAGGCCGTATCTGCTAGTCCCTTCCTGGCACCGTGTGTTGAAATAAAATACTGTAGGACATTTAAACCTTCGCGGAAGTTAGCTGTAATTGGTGTTTCAATAATCGAGCCATCTGGTTTTGCCATCAATCCACGCATACCTGATAACTGACGTATCTGTGCCGCTGAGCCACGAGCACCAGAATCCGCCATCATATAGATTGAATTAAATGATTCTTGCGTTAACTGCGTGCCTGTCTCGCCAAGTTGTATCTTTCCGCTAGACGGATCAAGTACTGGTTCTACGCCAAGCTGATTCATCATAGCTTTGGCCACTTGATCGCCTGCTCTACCCCAAATATCCACGACTTTGTTATAACGCTCGCCTTGAGTCACCAAACCTGATGTATATTGCCCTTCAATTTCTTTTACCTCTTGTTCCGCCTCAGCAATAATGTCGCTTTTCTGAGTTGGTATCAACATGTCATCAGCACAAATAGAAATACCGGCACGCGTTGCATAACTAAATCCCGCATACATGAGTTTATCAGCAAAAATCACTGTTTCTCGCAATCCACAACGTCTAAAACTTGCATTAATAAGTTTTGATATCTCTTTCTTTTTCAATGTTTTATTAAGTAATGAAAACGGAAGTGCCGGAGGAAAAATTTCAAATAATAATGTCCTTCCTACCGTTGTTTCATAACGAGTAATTTTTTCATAGCGTTCGCCATCTGCATTAATGTCATATTCCCTGATTCTCACCTTAATTCTTGCATTTAATTCTACATTCCTACTTTCATAAGCACGTGAAACCTCACTGACATCCTGAAATAGCATACCTTCACCACGAGCCCCCACTTTCTCCCTAGTAGTATAATAAAGTCCGAGTACGATATCTTGAGAAGGTACAATAATAGGTTCTCCATTAGCTGGGGATAAAACATTATTGGTAGACATCATTAATGTTCTGCACTCCATTTGTGCTTCTAATGAAAGCGGTACGTGAACAGCCATTTGGTCACCGTCAAAATCAGCATTAAATGCAGCACAAACTAATGGATGCAATTGAATTGCTTTACCCTCGACCAGAACTGGCTCAAACGCTTGAATACCCAATCGATGCAAAGTCGGCGCACGATTTAACATAACCGGATGCTCACGAATTACATCTTCCAGAATATCCCATACCACTGCAGTTTCATTCTCAACCTCGCGCTTGGCAGCCTTGATGGTACTGGCAATTCCCATTAACTCCAGTTTATTGAAAATAAAAGGCTTAAATAACTCGAGTGCCATTTTCTTTGGCAATCCACACTGGTGAAGCTTAAGTTGAGGTCCGACAACGATAACTGAGCGACCAGAATAATCCACACGCTTACCCAGCAAGTTCTGGCGGAAACGCCCGCCTTTACCTTTAATCATATCCGCCAATGACTTAAGTGCTCGCTTGTTAGCACCCGTCATTGCCTTGCCTCGACGACCATTATCTAATAATGAATCAACCGCTTCTTGCAGCATGCGCTTTTCATTCCGAACAATAATTTCCGGCGCTTTTAGTTCCAGTAATCGTTTTAACCGATTGTTACGATTGATAACCCGGCGATATAAATCATTCAAATCCGAAGTCGCAAAACGACCACCATCGAGCGGCACCAGAGGACGAAGATCTGGTGGTAAAACTGGTAATACGGTCAAAACCATCCATTGTGGTTTTATCCCTGACTTATTAAATGCCTCTAGCAGTTTAAGTCTCTTAGAAATTTTCTTAATCTTTGTTTCCGACCCCGTACTATCCATCTCACGCCGCAAGTTCTCGATCTCGGCTTTAATATCCAGATTACTTAATAGATCGCGAATGCCTTCTGCACCCATACTGGCATTGAAATCATCTCCATATTCTTCTGTTTTTATTAAATAATCCTCTTCAGTCAGCAACTGACAACGCGTTAATGGCGTCAAGCCAGGATCAGTAACTACATAAGCTTCAAAATATAGAATTCGTTCAATATCACGTAAAGTCATATCCAATACCATACCCAAGCGCGATGGCAAGGATTTTAAAAACCAGATATGTGAAACGGGTGAAGCCAGTTCGATATGTCCCATGCGTTCACGGCGTACTTTCGACAAAGTTACTTCAACACCGCATTTCTCGCAAATGACACCACGATGCTTTAGCCGCTTATATTTTCCGCACAAGCATTCATAATCTTTAACGGGGCCAAAGATCTTGGCACAAAACAGACCATCTCGCTCCGGTTTGAAGGTACGATAATTAATCGTCTCAGGTTTTTTTACTTCACCATAAGACCAAGAGCGAATTTTCTCTGGAGAAGCAAGGCCAATTTTGATGGCATCAAACTCTTCTTTGTGAGTAACTTGTTTAAATAGATCTAGCAGTGCTTTCATTTGTCACTCCTGTCAATCAGAGGGCAATAAAATTTTGATGGAATTTATGTGATATTCATAATGGGATGGGTTTAAATTAACCATCCACAATCCTTGAAACGATTAATGTTGTTCCAAATCAATATCCATACCCAGTGAACGTATTTCTTTTACCAATACATTGAATGACTCCGGCATTCCAGCATCAATTTTATGATCACCCTTAACAATACTTTCATAAACTTTAGTGCGCCCTGTGACATCATCCGATTTGACAGTTAACATTTCCTGCAAGGTATATGCAGCTCCATATGCTTCCAATGCCCAGACCTCCATCTCACCAAAGCGTTGTCCGCCAAACTGCGCTTTACCGCCTAATGGTTGTTGCGTTACTAAACTATAAGGACCTGTTGAACGCGCATGCATTTTATCGTCTACCAAATGATGAAGCTTCAGAACATGCATATACCCAACAGTAACTGATCGATCAAAAGCTTCCCCTGTTCGACCATCGTACAATGTAATTTGGCCCGATCTTGGTAATCCTGCTAGCTCCAACATGTCTTTGATTTCTCTCTCGGTTGCGCCATCAAATACTGGCGTAGCAAAAGGAACTCCAGCTATCAGATTTTCAGCCAATGATAAAATTTCTTTGTCTGATAAAGAGGAAATATTTTCTTTCTTACCACTTTCATTATAAATCTTATCGAGAAAATCCCTAATTTCAATTATGTTTCTTTGTTTTTTCAACATTTCATCAATTTTTTTACCGAGACCTTTTGCTGCCCACCCTAAATGCACTTCAAGAATTTGACCTACATTCATTCGAGAAGGAACACCTAAGGGATTTAATACCACATCAACAGGCGTTCCGTCAGCCATATAGGGCATATCCTCCAAAGGTACAATTTTGGAAATAACACCTTTATTACCATGCCGCCCTGCCATTTTATCACCCGGTTGCAAACGCCTTTTGACTGCGATATAAATCTTGACCATTTTTTGAACGCCAGGTGCTAGTTCATCACCTTGAGTAAGCTTTTTCTTTTTTTCTTCAAACGCAACATCAAATGCCTTACGTTTTTGCACCATACTCTCACGTACTTGCTCTAATTGTATGCTCGAGTCTTCATCCATCAAACGGATATCAAACCAGTAATGTGGATCAAAGCTTTGTAGGTATTCGGCGGTAATTTCTTTCCCCTTTGCCAGCTTATTTGGCCCACCAGTAGCCACTTTACCTATCAATAAGCGCTCAAGACGAGAAAATGCATCTTCTTCCACAATGCGCATCTGATCTGCCAAATCTTTTTTGTAGCGATCAAGTTCATCATCAATAATATTTTGAGCTCTCTTATCCCGCTCAATACCTTCGCGGGTAAATACTTGCACGTCAATTACAGTCCCCGAGATACCTGATGGAACCCGCAGCGAAGTATCTTTTACATCTGATGCTTTCTCACCAAAAATAGCGCGCAATAATTTCTCTTCCGGTGTTAATTGCGTTTCACCTTTTGGTGTAACCTTGCCAACCAGAACGTCACCCGCTTCAACTTCTGCACCAATATAAACAATACCTGATTCATCGAGACGTCCTAACTGATACTCAGATAAATTTGGAATATCAGCTGTTATCTCTTCAGTACCTAACTTGGTATCCCGACTCACAACCGATAATTCTTCTATATGAATGGAAGTAAAACGATCCTCGGCTACGATCCGCTCTGAAATCAGGATGGAATCCTCAAAGTTATATCCATTCCACGGCATAAATGCCACTAACATATTTTGCCCTAACGCAAGTTCACCCATATCAGTAGATGCACCATCCGCAATAACATCATCTTTACTGATACTATCACCAACCCTAACTAAAGGACGCTGATTAATATTTGTATTCTGATTGGAACGTGTATATTTTATAAGGTTATATATATCAACCCCAACCTCTCCCATGTGCGTCTCAATATCATGCACACGCACCACAATTCGACCTGCATCCACATAATCAACGATTCCTCCTCGTTTAGCCCGAACAGTAGTACCGGAATGCACTGCCACAACCCGCTCAATTCCTGTGCCTACGAGCGGCTTCTCCGCGCGTAAACAGGGAACTGCTTGACGTTGCATATTTGAACCCATCAATGCACGATTTGCATCATCATGCTCTAAAAACGGTATCAGTGATGCCGCCACCGACACAATTTGTGCCGGTGCCACATCCACGTATTCAATACGATCAGGTGAAGACAATGCAAATTCGTTTTTGTGACGGCAAGACACAATCTCGCTGATCAATCGATGATTATGATCAAGCTCGGCATTAGCCTGAGCAATCATAAAATTCCCTTCCTCAATTGCCGATAAATAATCAATTTCATCAGTTACCTGACTATTCTTTACTCTGCTATAGGGTGTTTCTATAAACCCATACTCATTGGTTCGCGCATATAGCGCCAATGAATTAATAAGGCCAATATTAGGCCCTTCTGGTGTCTCAATTGGGCACACGCGACCATAGTGAGTTGGATGCACATCACGCACTTCAAAACCAGCTCTTTCCCGTGTCAATCCTCCGGGTCCCAATGCCGAAATGCGACGCTTATGCGTTATTTCAGATAATGGATTAGTTTGATCCATAAATTGTGACAGCTGACTGGATCCAAAGAATTCCCGAGCAGCTGCAGACACCGGTTTTGCATTAATTAAATCATGAGGCATCAAATTTTCTGATTCTGCCTGACTCAAACGTTCTTTGACTGCGCGCTCTACACGCACCAAACCGGATCTGAACTGATTTTCCGCCAACTCACCAACTGAACGTACGCGTCGATTTCCAAGATGATCAATATCATCTATTTCTCCGCGCCCATTTCTCAGCTCTACCAGAATTTTGATCACCGCAATAATATCTTCATTCGATAGTGTTGGTGAGCCTGTCAGCTCGGTTCTTCCTACTCTACGATTAAATTTCATCCTGCCTACTACGGATAAATCATATCGCTCTGGCGAGTAGAACAACCCGGCAAATAAAGCTTTAACCGCATCTTCTGTCGGTGGTTCCCCAGGTCGCATCATACGGTAGATTGCAATCTGCGCATTCATTTCGTCGGTTGTTTCATCAATTTTTAACGTCTGAGAAATATATGCGCCATGATTAAGATCATTAATATACAACGTATTAATTTTCTTTACATTTCCAATGCGAAACTTTGCTATCGTTTCTTCACTGATTTCATCATTAGCAAGCGCTATAATTTCACCGGTATCTGGGTCGACTATATTTTGTGCTAATATTCTTCCCAATAAAAAATCTTCGGGAACTTCTAATTGATCAATTTTAGCTTCTTGCATTTCTCGAATATGCTTAGCTGTAATCCTCTTATCTTTCTGAACAATTATTTTTTTGCCTTTGGCAAAAATATCGAAACTTGCCACTTCTCCACGCAAGCGATCCGGCACGAGCTCAAACCGTATTCCTTTGTCTGAAAAATGGAAGCAATCGAAAATAAAGAACTCCTTCAATATTTGCTCAGAAGTACAACTAATTGCCTTCAATAACGTAGTTACAGGCATCTTACGGCGACGATCTATCCTGAAAAATAAACAATCCTTTGGATCAAACTCAAAATCTAACCATGATCCACGATATGGAATAATCCGTGCAGAAAATAGCAATTTTCCCGAAGAATGAGTTTTACCACGATCATGTTCAAAAAATACCCCGGGAGAACGATGCAATTGAGAAACAACCACACGTTCAGTCCCATTGATAACAAAAGATCCTGTCTCCGTCATCAAAGGAATTTCACCCATGTAAACTTCCTGCTCTTTGACTTCCTTAACAGTTGGCTTGGATATTTCTTTATCCATAATTGTCAATCTTACCCTTGCACGCAAGGGTGATGCATAAGTTAATCCTCGTTGCTGACACTCTTTTACATCAAATACTGGCGAACCAAGCTCATAGCTTATAAAATCCAGACGCGCATTTTTGGTATGGCTTTCAATTGGAAAAATTGAATTAAAAGCGGCCTGTAATCCTTGGGTCCGGCGTTTACTAGGTGCAATATTTTCCTGTAGAAAAGCCGCGTAGGATTCTATCTGGGTTGCAAGTAGAAAAGGAATTGGTAAAACGCTTGCACGTTTGGCAAAACTTTTTCGAATACGTTTTTTCTCTGTGAACGAATAGCTCATGAGTTTTCTCCGGGAGAAGAAGACTGAGGGTTGAATAGTTGAAGTCAAATAACTATCAATTGCTGAAATGCCCAAAAAACGACACTTCAGATGGTAAAAATATCAAAGGCTGGCAGCGTTAATCTCTTCTCCACCAGCCCTATAAAATTTATTACCTTTCCTACTTAATTTCGCAAGTAGCGCCAGCCTCTACCAACTGCTTCTGAACTGAATCTGCCTCATCTTTGGATACACCTTCCTTAACAGGTTTTGGTGCTCCATCAACTAAATCTTTTGCCTCTTTCAAACCTAGACCAGTCACCGCTCTTACTACTTTAATAACATTCACTTTGCTTTCACCAGCGGATGACAAAATCACAGCAAACTCAGTTTGCTCTGCCTCGGCCGCCGCTCCACCGCCGCTAGGGGCAGCAGCAACTGCAACAGCCGCTGCCGCTGCAGACACTCCGAATTTTTCCTCCATTTCTTTAATCAACTTTGATAATTCAAGCACTGTCATATTTGCAACTGCTTCCAATATTTCGTCTTTCGTTACGGCCATAATTATCTCCTGGTAATTTCCTGTATTAAGCTATTGTAAAAATAAAAGCTGATAAGCTATTTGCTATCGCGCACCATTGCTAAACCGCGCACAAATCTAGTCGGTACTTCATTAAGCGTTTGAACAAATTTGGCTATAGGTGCTTGCATTGTTCCTAGTAATTTAGATAACAATTCATCACGACTCGGCAGTGCAGCTAGTGCAGTAATTTCATCACGTGATATTACCTGCTCTCCTATTGCACCCACTTTGATCACGAATTTGTCATTCCCCTTGGAAAATTCATGCAATACTTTTGCAGCTGCTACTGGATCGGTACCTATGCCATAAGCAAGAGGCCCCACCATATGCTTGGCTAATTCAGCATAAGGTGTGTCAGCAACAGCACGACGAACCAATGAATTTTTTATGACACGAAAATAAATTCCTGATTCACGAGTTTTTGCTCTTAGCTGAGTCAATTGGCCAACTTCTAATCCTCGATACTCCGCAATGATAATAGCTTGAGCATTAGTTATCTGAGTGCTCACTTCAGCTACTATAGCTTTTTTCTCTTCAAGATTTAGACTCAAGGTTCACTCTCCATCTGTAAAAAAACACTTGGAATAATTAAACTAATCACTTCCAAGTACTACAAATTGGCAACCTTATACCAGGAAAACAAGACTCCTGTTTTGGGTTCACCATCTACGCTGGGTCTTCACTTGAATTGAGAGATATATAAAACCTTTTATTTCTCACTCAGCAAACAAATTTTAAGTATTCTAAATAAAACCACAATCAGATTATTATTTACATACCCCAGCGGTCTTTGACAACCTACTAAATCATATACCTTTATATTTATTAGTAGCCCACAAAGTTCTGTTTTTATTGTTGCATTATACTTGTTTGGTCTATTCTGACACCGACGCCCATAGTGCTAGAAACAGACACTCTTCTTAAATAAACACCCTTTGATGAGATTGGCTTGGATTTATTAAGCGCATCAACCAACGCCTTAAGATTCCGTTTTAATGCATCTATTTCGAATGATGCTCGTCCAATCGTACAATGAATAATACCCGTTTTGTCAGCTCTAAATTGTATTTGCCCAGCTTTAGCATTCTTAACAGCACTCGCAATATCCGAAGTCACAGTTCCTACTTTTGGATTTGGCATCAGACTGCGTGGCCCTAGAATCTGTCCTAATTGACCAACTACACGCATAGCATCTGGACTTGCAATTGCGACATCAAAATTAATATTTCCCGCCTTGATATCAGCTGCTAAATCTTCAAATCCTACGATATCTGCTCCCGCTTCCTGCGCTTCTTTAGCTTTATCTCCCTGTGCAAATACTGCAACACGAACTATTTTTCCAGTTCCTGCGGGCAAAACTACCGATCCACGCACTGCTTGATCGGATTTTTTCGCATCTATCCCTAAATTTACTGCAACATCAATCGATTCATCAAATCTGGCCGTAGCTGCTTCCTTAACTAATCCAAGCGCTTCATCGATTTGATATATTTTATTGCGGTTAACTTTTTCTGCTATGGTTATATAGCGCTTTGATGAACGTGCCATTTTATATACCCTCTACTTCTATGCCCATACTGCGTGCACTTCCTGCTATAGTGCGCACTGCAGCATCCAAGTCCGCTGCAGTTAAATCCGGCATTTTTGTTTTTGCTATTTCTTCTGCCTGATTACGATTTAATTTCCCAACTTTATCTACATGTGGCCTAGCACTTCCTTTACTTATTCCAGCAGCTTTCTTTATTAATACCGATGCGGGCGTAGTTTTCATCACAAATGTAAAACTTTTGTCAGCATAAGCAGTAATTACTACCGGCACTGGCAACCCCGGCTCAATTTTCTGCGTAGCCGCATTAAATGCTTTACAAAATTCCATAATATTTAACTGCCGCTGCCCTAATGCAGGACCAATTGGCGGGCTTGGATTAGCCTTACCTGCTGGCACCTGTAATTTAATATAACCAATTATTTTTTTTGCCACTATGCTCTCCTTATGGGTTAAACGAGTGATAAATCACTCTCCCCAGTTATCTATAACACCAATCAACACTCACATAGCTTTTCTTCAGTTTATTAATTTCAAGAAGAGACACTATTTAGGATTTTTCAACTTGATTGAAATCCAATTCTACTGGTGTGGGTCGACCAAAAATTGATACCGATACTCTGAGTTTGCTTTTGTCGTAATTAACATCCTCTACATTGCCATGAAAATCAGTGAATGGACCATCCTTAACACGAATAGCTTCTCCTATTTCAAATAGGATTTTTGGTTTTGGTTTCTCCACACCTTCTTGGATTTGGTGAAGTATATTATCCACTTCCTTTTGACTTATTGGTGTTGGCTTCATAGCTGATCCACCGACAAAACCCGTCACCTTGTCTATATTCTTAACCAAATGCCAGGTATCATCAGACATTTCCATTTCCACCAAAACATACCCTGGAAAGAATTTTCGTTCACTAATATTCTTTTGCCCGCTTTTCATCTCAACTACTTCCTCCACTGGCACCAAAATTTGACCAAATTTATCTTGCATGCCAGCCCGATCAATACGATCTCTCAATGCTCTTTGCACACTTTTCTCATATCCTGAATAAGCGTGAACTACATACCATTTCATACTCATTCTTTCCTCAGAGAAATTTAAGCATCTTGATTCATCATAAGTTTCACAAGAGACATCAAAGCCGCATCGATGAGCCATAAAAACAAAGCCATCACAACAACAAAAGCAAACACTACACCAGATGTCTGAAGGGATTCCTTACGACTTGGCCATACGACCTTTTTTATCTCTTCAGAGGATTCTTTACAAAAAGCGTAAAAGTCTTGCCCTTGAGTCGTAAATTTAGCAATAATGGCTGCTGACAATATCCCTATCAATATTGATAAAACACGAATAACCATAGCGCTTTCATTCAAATAAAAGAATCCAGCGACACCTGCCAAAACAAAAACAACCGCAAGCAAAAGCTTTAATTTATTCACTTTTTGAATCCCTTATGCCTTACAAAAACAAAAACACTCAACAAAATATCTATGGCCATTTGAATTTTTACTTGAATTATTTTTATAACTGCTTTCTAGTTAAAAATCGACTACTTACCTATATGGCAGGCCAGGAGGGCATCGAACCCCCAACCTTCGGTTTTGGAGACCGACGCTCTGCCAATTGAGCTACTGGCCTATTATCTGAAACATTACTGGAGTTATAACGATGTAAAAACAATTATTATTTCAGCCTTTCGTGAATCAATATACTTACTCAATAATTTTAGCAACAACGCCCGCACCAACGGTTCTTCCACCTTCACGTATCGCAAAACGCAATCCGTCTTCCATTGCAATTGGTGCTATTAAGTTTACCGTTACCGAAACATTATCCCCAGGCATCACCATCTCTGTTCCCGCCGGCAACTCTATCGCTCCCGTCACATCTGTCGTTCTAAAATAAAACTGTGGGCGATAGCCAGGAAAAAACGGAGTGTGCCTTCCACCTTCTTCCTTGCTTAATACATAAATCTCCGCCGTGAATTTAGTATGGGGCGATATACTGCCCGGTTTCGCCAATACTTGACCCCGCTCCACCTCTTCACGCTTCGTGCCACGCAGAAGTATCCCCACGTTATCTCCTGCCTGCCCCTGGTCCAGAAGCTTACGAAACATTTCAACTCCTGTGCATACTGTCTTTAGTGTCGGCTTGAGACCTACTATCTCGATCTCTTCACCCACTTTGATTATGCCTCTCTCTACGCGACCCGTTACAACCGTTCCGCGACCAGATATTGAAAACACATCTTCAACCGGCATAATAAAGGCACCATCAATAGCACGCTCCGGTTGTGGAATATAGCTATCCAGCGCATCTGCTAATTTCAGAATGGAAGCCTCACCAATATCACTTTGGTCCCCCTCAAGCGCTTTCAACGCTGATCCAACTATAATCGGCGTATCATCACCAGGAAAATCGTATTTCGATAACAGTTCACGTATCTCCATCTCCACCAATTCAATCAGCTCCGCATCATCAACCATGTCTGCTTTATTCATGTACACAATAATGTAAGGAACACCCACTTGGCGCGCCAACAAAATATGTTCCCGCGTCTGCGGCATCGGACCATCGGCTGCAGATACCACCAATATCGCCCCATCCATTTGGGCCGCACCAGTAATCATATTTTTTACGTAATCCGCATGGCCCGGGCAATCCACATGAGCATAATGACGCTTATCCGTCTCATATTCAACATGAGCTGTATTTATGGTTATTCCGCGTGCACGTTCTTCCGGTGCAGAGTCAATTTGATCATAACTCTTAGCTTCTCCACCAAACTTCTTCGTCAATATCGTCGTAATTGCCGCTGTAAGCGTAGTCTTACCATGATCCACGTGCCCTATCGTTCCAACATTCACATGTGGCTTCGACCGCTCAAATTTACTCTTTGCCATGTCTTGTTTCCCCTTTACGTGCTTTAACCATAAAATTCATTTAACCTATGGAGCCCATGGCCAGAATTGAACTGGCGACCTCTCCCTTACCAAGGGAGTGCTCTACCACTGAGCTACATGGGCAAGCATACATAAACAACCATTAATTACAATTGATACCACTCAGACCTGGAGCGGGTGAAGGGAATCGAACCCTCGTCGTAAGCTTGGAAGGCTTCTGCTCTACCATTGAGCTACACCCGCATTACAAACTCTGTAAGAAAGCGCAAAATCTACCCATCAAAGCAGGGCTCCCACTCCCTAAAACTATTATTACTACTCTTCTTAATTTGGTGGAGGGGGAAGGATTCGAACCTTCGAAGGCAGAGCCGTCAGATTTACAGTCTGATCCCTTTGACCGCTCGGGAACCCCTCCGAACGAAACGGGAGATTATGAATATATTGCCTTCATAAGTCAATCTTGTTTTATATTAAGCAATATAAAAAACCAATAATATTTCAGAAATCATTAATACAAACTAGAAACACATGGCTTGACAAATTCTGTCGTAGAAAATCAAACCTAAGTAAGTCGAATCCTAGGATCAACAAACGTATAAGAAATATCGGTTAGAATCAGGCCCAGGATATAAAGCATTGAGCCCAAAAAAACCATCGCTCTGACAATTGCAAAATCCTGTGAATTAATTGCATCAATCGTGTAACTGCCAAGCCCGGGGATGCCGAAAAAAGACTCGACTAGCAAACTGCCCAAAAACAATAGAGGCACCACAACAACCGCACCAGTTAGGATTGGAATTAATGCATTCTTAAGCACATGCCTGAATAAAACGATACGCTCCGATAGCCCTTTCGCTCTAGCTGTACGCACATATTCTTTATTCATCTCCTCTAAAAATATTGTACGATACCAACGAATATGCGATCCAGCACTACTAATGACTCCAATTAACACCGGCAGCACCAAAAATTTGGTTGCATCTAATCCAGTTCCATAACCCGATATGGGCACCCAATGCCATAACTTGCTTACTAAAAACTGTCCAACGATAATATAAAATAAGCTTGAAATAGACATCAACGCCACACATAGAACTACGCCCCAGAAATCGATATAGGTAGCACGAAAAAAAACCATCAACAATGCAAAAGTGACATACACAAGCAACCCCAGTATAAATACAGGTAACGCAATGGCAAGACTTGGCATCATGCGCGATTTAATTTCTCGTGCGATATCCCGACCATCATCGGAACGCCCAAACTCAAAGATAAACATTGAAACTGATTTCTCGAAGAAAATGGTATTCGTCAGCTTTTCCAGTTTCTCAGCTTCGGAATTGAACAATAGAGGTTTATTGTAACCTCGCTCAACTTTCCATTTTTCAATTGCTTCGGGCGTAACATACTTGATACCCAACTGCATGCGCGCCATATCGTCAGGTGTATTCACTACAAAAAACAAAGTGAATGTAAGTAAATTAACCCCGATTAAAATCGGTACCGCATAAAACAAACGTCTAACAATATAACTCAACATTCTCAGTAGCTTATTGTAAATTCAGGCTGCACGTAGCGCAGCACTACTTTCATGACGACGGAAAGCCCTTACGGCAGGGATAATACTGATCACCAGAATAAATGATATTAATGCAATAGGCCAAAACACCGGCTGATTCCATTCCCGACGCTTAGTCTCTCGCAAATTGGCATCAATTTTGAAATATTTGAGATTATTATTCGATATTCTATTAGGTTTAACATTCTGATACCACGAATGATACAAACCATAGTCTTTGGGATGATATCCCCACAACCAAGGCGCATCATAACGCAATATCTCTACCATACGATCTATGATCAGCTGACGTTCCGGTCCGTCCTCCATATTCTTCATCTTCTCAAAGAACTGATTATATTCTTCATTATCATAATTTACAGCATTCTCACCGCTATTTCCGACCTTACGTTGAGGACCATATAATAAAAACAAGAAATTCTCCGGATCAGGGTAATCTGCATTCCACCCCCATTCGAAGATTTGTGCATTACCTTTTCGAATTTTATCCTGGAAACGATTGTAATCTGTACTTCTGACTACCAATTGTATATTTAATTTTTGAAATTGCTTACGCATCCAATCAAGCTTGGATCTATCCTCAGAACTACGCGCTGTCACATCGAAATACAAAATTAATGGCGCCCCCGTTTTCCGATCAATTCCATTTGGATATCCCGCCTCTGCAAGCAAAATCTTGGCAGTTTTTATTGATTTTCGCTGTGGCTGATCACCAATCCAGTCATATACTATGGGATTAATACCTGCTCGGCCATCACGATAACCCACAATTCCAGGCGAAATCGGGCTTTGTGCAGGTATCCCACGACCATTTGCAAAAATTGAAATAAATTCTTCATAATCTACCGCAATCGAAATTGCTTGCCGAAGCTTTCTAGCTGATTCACGTTCACGTTTATTTCTCCCACCCACCACAGGATCCAACATGTTAAAACCCATGTAATAAGTTGACACCGCCACGGTTGTTTCCAATCTGATCCCTTGCTCTTCCATTTCTTGAGTTACTGTAGCCTCTCCTTGTCCCACTAGCTGAACCGCTTGATCAAAACTATCTGAGCCTATGCCAGTGACATCATAATAGCCTTGTAAAAATTTATTCCACCTTGGAATGCTTTCTTTTTCGCGGGTATAAACAACTTTGTCAATAAATGGCAGTTTTTTTCCTGCATCCTTGAGCAACCCATTTTTCTCATCCTCAGCCATACCAATTGACGGATAGTATTCCTCACGAAAGTTCGGATTTTTTTCTAACACCATGCGCAGGTTGGGATCGTTTTCAGTGAGCATATAGGGACCTGTACCAACCGGATACCAATCTAGTGTTATGTTTTTCTGCACTAATCCCGGCTGAGCATAAAAGCGATCTGCTTCCCAAGGAATCGGTGCAAAAAAAGGCATAGCCAACCAATATAGAAATTGAGGGTACTTACCATGTATCTTTATGCTATAAGTATATTTGTCAATTAGTTTAATCCCTTCTAACTGATACTTCCTCAGATCCAAGTATGTTTCTCCCTCAGCTCGATTTTGTTCAGCGTGCTTCAATTTAACAGCGTAGTCCTTCAACCCTACTATGTAATCCGCCATGAGTCCGTATATTGGAGAATGCAATCTTGGATGAGCCAGACGCTTAACCTGATATACATAATCTTCGGCTTCCAACTCTCTAGTATCCGTATATAAAAAATCGGACAGCTTAAATATCGATGTTAATGCATCCTCGCTTAGTGCATGATATAACCAATCACCTTGCTCATTCATTACAAAAGCCGGATGTGGTTGAAAGGAAATTCCTGGTTTAATCGAGATCTCATAAACACTATAAACAATATCGTCGGAATGCGCTTCATCCGGCAGTTGATTACCTTCGGCGTCAAAATATTTCACAACCGGAATTTCTTCCGCAGTCGCCGGAATTAAAACAAAAGGTCGTTTCAAATAATGATACTGCAGTGGAGGCTCGTAAATCTGGGCAGTAAACTGGATTTCGTTTGAACTGTAAGATTGTACTGGATCAAGATGCTTAGGGCGTTCACTAAATACGCTATAAAGAATATTTTTCCCTGCATCCGATGCAGCATAAGGATTATTCCAACCATACTCGCCACATGCAGCTAATTGCACAATAATAACAATCAATAGCCAAAATTTAATTAATAAAATTTTCATTGCGAACGCGACTTGCCCAAATCTGTTTAAAGTCAATAATGATACTCGCATCTTCAACTTATTCTTGTGTTTAACGCCACCTTATTCAACCCTTCGGCTATAATTTGCCAAAATGCTCAACTTTACAAGGAAAATTTATGGGATTTCTCGCAAATAAACGCGTGCTCATCACTGGATTACTCAGTAATCGCTCAATTGCTTATGGTATCGCCAAGGCCATGAAACGCGAAGATGCATCATTAGCGTTCACTTATCAAAGTGAAGAACTTCGTGGACGGGTTGAGAAGCTGGCCGCTGAATTTGACAGCAACTTACTTTTTCCCTGCAATGTAGCTAGCGACGATGAAATATCGATGTGCTTTGAGCAACTGCAGAAACATTGGGATGGGTTGGATTGTATTATCCATTCGATTGCCTTTGCACCCCGAGAAGCCCTAAGTGGAGATTACCTGGAAAGTGTTAATAGAGAGGTTTTTCAAATTGCGCACGACATCAGTGCTTATAGTTTCTCAGCTCTTGCTAAAGCTGCTCTGCCATTAATGCAAGATAGAAATGGCGCACTTTTAACATTAAGCTATTTAGGCGCCGTTCGCGTCATGCCCAACTACAATGTAATGGGGTTAGCCAAAGCCAGTCTTGAAGCAAATGTTCGCTTCATGGCTTCCAGCTTGGGTCAGAAAGGAATACGCGTTAATGCTATCTCTGCCGGGCCAATTAAAACTCTGGCAGCTTCCGGTATTGGAAACTTTGGAAAATTGTTAGGTTATACCGAGAAGGTCTCCCCGCTACGGCGAAATGTCACCATCGAAGAAGTCGGCAATGTCGCCGCCTTTTTATGCAGCGACCTGGCTAGTGGAATTACCGGTGAGATAACTTATGTAGACGCAGGCTTCAATACAGTTGCATTTAATCTCAGTGATTAACCCAAATCAGAAATTATTCTGTTTAATTTTGACATCATACCGTTGTCTGATTGCAGCCAGATAAGACGATATTTCTTCCTGCGTTATCATCTGCTGCAATTGTTTAGCGAAGTTTTCAGGCGTTGTTGTTTCATCTGACCCAGGTTCTACGACTTTGCTAATTCGTATCAAATTGAATCCGCCTTCCGGCTTAACCGCACCGACATAAGCCGGAAGTTCATCAACTTCTGCTCGAAAAATAGCCCGTAAAGCCTCATGATCTAATCCTTGTGGCTGCATATAAGAAATCAACTGCGCATCATCCCAGGCAACATCATCAAGAACCTCCCCCGCCTGCAATCGGGCAAGCCTTTCTTGTCCCTCTGCTACAGCCATTGATACAGCCATCTCTTTCTTGAGTTTCTCCACAATCTCATCCTTCACAACTGCTAGCGATTGCGAAGTAGCCGGTTTATATTCAATAATTCGAGCAGAAACAAATGTATCAGGGTTAACCTCGATAGCTTCCGTGTTGCGGTTATTTGAAATAACATCATCTGAGAAAATTGCTGATAACAAATTTTCATTGGCAAGGATCGCAGGCTCTTTTGAATCTCTTGTAATCCAATCACTCTTCTCGATGATTAGTTCAAATTTTTCCGCTGCTGCGTGCAGGCTTTCACCCTGTTCATAAACAACATTGCTAAAGTCTTCAACAATCTCACCAAAAACACTTTTTACCATTTCAACTTTGAGCGTATTCTCAATTTGTTCACGAACCTCTTCCAGATCTGGATGCCGCTCTTCCTTAATTGCCGTTAATTTGATTATATGCAGACCAAAATCTGTCTCCACTATGTCGCTGATTTCATCCAATTGCATCGAAAAAATCTTATCTTCAAAAGATTTAACCATAACACCATGGCCAAAGAAACCAAGATCGCCTCCTCGCATGGCTGAACCGGGATCATCTGAATGCTCCTTGGCTATTTCTGCGAATTGATCAGGGTCTTGTTTAACCTGCTCCAAAATCCTCTCAACCTTATCTCGCGCTATCCGCTTTTCTTCCTCTGGCGCATCTGTGGATACACTGATTAATATGTGACTAGCCTTACGCTCCTCAGATTGACCAAACTCCGATTGATGTTCTGAAAAATATGTATTGATCGCCTCGTCACTCACAAACTCATTTTTTGCTACCTTATCCAAGGACAAAACCAGATATTCAACTTTGGCACGTTCCGGCAAATCAAAATCTATTTTATGCTGCTCATAATAAGCCGCAATATCTGCTTCTTCAGGTATGACCTGAGATAGGAACTGATCCGGTGCAATTTTCGATTGACTGATTTCACGCCGTACCTCACTAAGATACTGTACTCTCTCAGTAGTACTTCTTGGCGTAATGGCATTTTCACTATATCCATCAAGTAATTGTTGCAGCAATAATTCATTACGTACACGCAACTCAAATATTGCAGGCGTAAGATCTTGATTAAGCAACAATTTTTCATACTGCTGTTTGGAGAACTTATTATTCTTTTGGAATGCCTGGACATCTTGAATTGTCTTGATTAGCTGTGAATCCAAAACAACGAAGCCATTTTTAACAGCTTCTTGGTACAATAACCGCTGCTGAATCAGTCTTTCAAGTACAGAATTTTTCACTTCAAAATTATCAAGCATTGCGCTATCAAAATTTGCACCAAGCATAGCCCGTACTCTTTCATGATGATCACGTAATGCTTGTTCATATTCTCGCCGAGAGATTTCCTCACCTTCGACGACCGCAACATAACCTTCGCTACCATCATTCCTATAGGATTCCACACCCCAAAACATAAAGGGTAACACTGCTAAGCCCAGAATTACTTGAACAACACGCTTTTTTCGATTGACTAGATCAAACACAATTAGAATCTGCAAAAACTATTTTAGTGGAAAAAACTCGGGGAATTAAAATTCTATACTCATTTTTGTTTTTGGCGGAGTGGACGGGACTCGAACCCGCGACCCCCGGCGTGACAGGCCGGTATTCTAACCAACTGAACTACCACTCCAAAACTGGCTATTGATTGGTGGGTGCTGACGGGATCGAACCGCCGACATTCGCCTTGTAAGGGCGACGCTCTACCAGCTGAGCTAAGCACCCCAATCAGAAAGTGCGCTAGTTTACTGCATCTTTGAGCGCTTTACCAGCACTGAATTTAGGAACCTTAGCCGCTTTGATTTTAATAGCTGCGCCGGTACGAGGATTACGACCCGTACGCGCAGCTCGTGTACCTACTTTAAAAGTCCCAAATCCGACCAAAGTTACACTCTCATTCTTTTTAAGCGCTCCCTTTATTGCAGTTAATGCTCCATCCAATGCACTTCCTGCCGAGGCTTTGGAAATTTTAGCCGATTTTGCGATAGCTTCAATAAGTTCGGATTTGTTCATATAATTCCCCTTCTAAGTTTAATGGTAATTAAATCACAAGCAAATACTGCAGTCGCACTTATATCAAGCCGTTAACGCACGGTCAAGCAAATTAAGGCATTTCGTCAGCATCATTTATTTGATTGATCAACGCCACGAAAAAACATATTTTATGTTACACGAATAAAAACATATAAAAACAACATTCTATAAAATAGAGTAAAAGTTACCCACGCTCTCACGCATCCATTGAATATCAATAAATTTCTGATTTCTGCTCACGATTTAACAACACCTCGACAGCACGCCGTGCTGACACACCTTCATGTAAAATACTGCAAATTGCCTGTGTGATGGGCATTTCAATATTTAATCTTTTACCTAACTGCAGCACTGATAGCGCTGCATGCACACCTTCAGCAACATGCCCAAGCTCATTTAAAATATCGTGTAATGTTTTCCCTGCGGCTAACATCAATCCTACTTGCCTATTCCGTGATAAATCGCCAGTACTTGTCAGAATCAAATCACCTACCCCCGCCAACCCGATAAAAGTCTCCATCTTTCCACCCAGGCTAAGTCCCAGTCTAGTGATTTCCATTAATCCACGTGTGATTAATGCGGCACGCGCATTGTGACCAAACCCAATGCCGTCAGAAATACCTGCGGCGATAGTAATTACATTCTTTATCGCACCTCCAGTTTCCACACCAATAATGTCTTCGCTCGTATAGATTCTCAGTCTTGAGCTATGTAATTCTACTGATATTCTGCTTGAAAATTCATGATCGGTAGAAGCAAATGTTAAAGCTGTCGGTAACCCTCGTGCAACTTCTTCTGCAAAACTAGGGCCCGATAAAACCCCGCAGCGAGAAAGCGTTACGTCATATTCTTCCGCAACGATCTGATGGGGCAGATAAGCGGTTCCTGTCTCTAAGCCCTTACATCCCCATATAAGCGGCACTCTGATATTGCTCGCAGCGATAGTTCGTAAAGTTTCGCGTAAACCTACAATGGGAACAACAAGCAAAGCAAGATCAACATTATCAAGCGCTTCAGTGAGTTGCGAGGTAATATTTAGCGCCTCAGGTAACGAATGCTCTGGCAAAAAGGATTGGTTAATGCGCCTGCTATCCATGTCACTCGCATGGTCTGGATCCTTTGTCCACAAATTTATTTGATGACGTGCAGAAAAACTAATTGCTAATGCGGAACCCCATGCACCTGCGCCCAGTACAGCAATCTTCATGAACCCCAAACCTGATTGACTTTGATGTAGCCTGCCTGACCGTCTCTATGCCGCACTTTTACCCACCCTTGAATATCCGACTGCATCCACTCCATAACGATATTCTCTTCAACTTGAAATATTAATTCCGATTTAACATCAGCAGACTGGTGAACATCAGCCAATGGCACTGTCACAATGACATAGCGTTGCTGGCTCAAATCTTTCTTTTGAACCCACGCAAGACTCCCGCTACTATCACGGATTTTTGCCCATCCATCGACATCCACTACGACTTCAACTGGCAGATGACGACCCGCAACAAATAATTTATCAGCTTGTAGCGACGGAGCGTCATACATAATGATTGCATTCTCAGCTATTGAAAAAAATTCCATGTCAGCTGTGACATACCCAGGATATAAAAACATTATGCTCATCATTGCAGCCAGCATTTTATATTCCAATCTAAGTGTCAGATCTTGGAATTCTTTTTTCATTGTCAAATTACTTCTATTTTTCAATTTTTTAGTGTGTACTGGGTTCTGCTTTTTTTTGTTGATAGATCGCTTCAAAATTTACCGGATTAAGAATCACTGGCGGAAAACCGGCTCTAGTCACAATATCCGATACTACCTCACGCAAATATGGAAAAAGAATATTAGGACATCCAATACCCAGAACCGGATCTATTTCCTCATTCGAAATATTTTGAATACGAAAAATACCGGCCTGTTGAGCCTCAACCAAAAACATTATTTTATCTTTAATCTTTGCGGTAACCGTTACCGTTAACTGCACTTCGTATAATCCATTATCAATACTCTGATTTCTAGTTCCAAGTTGCAGATTAATCTCAGGTGTATCCCTTTCCAAAAAGATATTGGGTGCATTGGGAATCTCCAAAGACAAATCCTTTACATAAATTTTTTCTATGGCAAAAACTGGTTGTAGTTGCTCACTCATAATTAATATCCAGGTGAATAAAAAGTTAACTTATATTTAAATCGCTTAAATGTACTGATTATGTGATTACATTGCCAGTAATGCCACCAACTCCCCCTTACGATCAAGTTGTGTTAAATCGTCATAACCTCCCACATAGTGCCCACCGATATAAATCTGCGGAACAGTGCGGCGACCGGTTTTATCCATCATCTCAACACGCTGATCAGGCTCCAGGTCAATACGAATTTTCTCAATTACCTCAACGTCTTTTGAACGCAATAGGCTTTCCGCCATTTTACAATAAGGGCAGAAGCCTGTCGTATACATAATCACTTTGGACATAGGATTCTTTAGCGCTTGGCAATAGGCAAACCAGCGCGCTTCCATGCGTCAATGCCGCCCATGAGATTAATTACCTGAGCAAAGCCATTTTTCCTCAAAACCAAACTGGGATTATTCGATCGAATACCACCGCGATATATTACGATAATGGGTTTCTCTTTAAACTTCTGAATCTCTGTCCAGCGTTCCGCAATTTTTTCAGCCGGAATATGCTTGGAGTTCGGTAAATGACCCGCGGTATACTCACTATCATCACGAACATCAAGCACTAGTGCATCCTGATAGTTGATCAATTGCACAGCGGCGCGCGTATCAACTTCTTTTATGCCACGCTGTGTAAACATTGGCCATAGCAACAACGATCCACTGACTACTGCAGTAATAACAAAGAGTAAATTTTCTAATCTGAGCAAAAAATGATCTTGAAATAGTGATAATTCCATATAAATTTTATTCTGTTTTTAAACGGTGATTTTATCAGAAACTAAAAAACTGCGGGGTTCCTTTATCTTCCCACAAAGAAAAGAACAAATACTTCATTCCGATAAAGCGCTGACTGAGTTCGGAAAATTAAATCTATCTCAGTTTGTGCTTATGCGCATCTTTGCTGCCCGAATCAAGCTCATTCACTGATAGATAATGAAACTTTAACCGTTGTGGCAGGTTAACCGTTCGTCCAATAATTCAATCCAGTGTTTAACAGGTACTGATGTGCCGTTTTGCAGATGCATCAAACACCCGATATTCGCAGTAGCAACCTTAGCCGGTTTTCCGGATTCAAGAGCAATGACTTTGTTTTTCAATAATTGCTGCGAAAGCTCAGGCTGTAAAATTGAATAAGTACCTGCTGAACCGCAACACAGGTGTGCATTGGGCACAACGGTTAAATCAAAACCAGCAAGAGTCAGAATTTGCTCCACTACTCCACGAATTTTCATGCCATGCTGCAGGGTACAGGGAGAATGAAAAGATAATTTCGTGTGATTCGGCTCTAATCTCAATTTGATCAATTTTTGCAGATTCCCGGTTTCAGCTAGTAACACTTCACTAATATCTTTGGTCAAAGCTGAAATATTTGCAGCTTTCTCCGCATAATCCGGATCATGACTTAATAAATGTCCATATTCTTTAACCGTTACACCACATCCACTGGCCGTCATCACAATCGCTTCGATCTCTTTTTGCTCAACTATAGGCCACCAAGCATCAATATTACGCCGCATATAATTAAGCCCATCTTGCTGAGCATTCAAATGAAAAGTAACCGCACCGCAACATCCTGCATTTTCAGCCTTGATCAGTGATATGCCCAAGCTGTTGAGTACCCGTGCAGTAGCGATATTAATATTAGGCGCCAATGAGGGTTGCACGCAACCAGCAAGAATCAGCATCTTGCGCGCGTGCCGCTCTGCAGGCCATGCATTGATAGAGCCAGACTTAACCGGAATTTTTCTTTTGAGACTTCGTGATAAGAATGGGCGAACGATCTGACCCATTCTAAATAATATATTGAACAACAATGGATTAGGTAATATTTTTCGCAATGTATAACGAAAAACTGCTGATCCAAGATTACGTTTTACCTGTTTCTCGATAATACCACGGCTGATATCCACCAAGGCACCGTAACGTACTCCTGATGGGCAAGTTGTTTCACAGGCACGGCAAGTGAGACAGCGATCCAGATGCAATTGCGTTTTTTGCGTTACCGATTGCCCTTCCAGCATCTGCTTCATCAGATAAATACGACCGCGCGGACTATCCAGCTCATCCCCCAGAATCTGATAAGTGGGACAAGTAGCCAGACAAAAACCACAATGTACACAACTGCGTAGAATGGCATCCGCTTCCTGTTCCTGCGGCGAATTCTTTATAAAATCAGCAAGCTTAGTTTGCATTTAAAATTCTGGATAAAGTCGGCCGGGATTAAAGATTTTTAAGGGGTCAAACTGCTTTTTCAGCAAACGATGAATTTTCATCATAACCGGATCCAATGGATGAAATACAGCATTGCGAAACTCATGACTACGAAACAAAGTAGCATGACCACCCGCATCTTTAGCTATTTTACGAATAATCTCCTGATCTACGCTTGCGTCGCAAAGCAACCACCGTAAACTGCCATTCCATTCCAGCAATTGTTTCCCAGGCAGTAAAATCGGTACTGTTGTTGATTTAATCGATAAACGCCATAGAAACTTATCTGATTGAAAAAAATCATGCCACTGCTCACGCACCGATTGCCAGAAGTCCATGCCTCCAACCAGCTCTTCACCCCCCAATTTTGCCTGCGCTGCACGCACTGCTGATTCAGCACCGGACAACCTGAGAAATAACATACCTTCCACATAACAAGTTGCCGAAATCGGCAGCGGCTTGCCGGCCCATTGATTCATTTTCTCAATTGCTGCAGCTTCAGCCATAGACATTTGCAATGTTATTTCAACCATTGGTTTTGGCAAAACCTTCAATGAAACTTCCAGCAACATACCTAAAGTACCCATGGCTCCCACCATTAATCGGGAAACATCATAACCAGCAACATTTTTCATCACTCGCCCACCAAACTGTAAATCTCTACCTTTCCCGTCGAGTAACCGCATGCCCAATACATAATCACGTGCCGCACCCGCAGCTGCACGCCGCGGACCCGATAAACCAGTCGCCATACAACCGCCCAAAGTCGCATTAGCGCCGAAATGGGATGGCTCGAATGCTAGCATTTGCCCATGCTGCTCCAACAAAGACTCCAGATCCGTTAAGCGTGTTCCCGCGCATGCTGTAATCACTAACTCTGTCGGCTCGTAATCAATAATGCCATGATACGTCGTCGTATCCAACACTATATCCCCCTGCCCAAATGAGGAATTACCATAAAAATGCTTGGTGCCGCCGCCACGTATTTGCAATGGGGATTTGTTCTCAGATGCAGTATGAATGACTGCTTTATACTGATCGATAATAACTTGTTGCATAGATTCTAAAATCGCGGTAATTCCGCAAATCTTTCCTCACCTCGATGCACATGCATAGCACCCAATTCCGCACAACGATGTAAAGTGGGAACTGCCTTACCGGGATTCAGCAATCCCATCGGATCAAATGCCGCCTTTACTGCATGAAACATTTCCAACTCACCTTTACCGAATTGGACGCACATCTGATTGATTTTTTCCATTCCCACGCCATGTTCCCCGGTTATCGTACCACCTGCATGAATGCACATCTCCAGTATCTTTCCACCAAACTCTTCTGTTCTTTCCAGTTCACCAGCCTGATTAGCATCATATAAAATCAGAGGATGTAAATTACCATCTCCGGCATGAAACACATTCATACACCGTAACCCATATTCCTGGGATAACTTCTCAATGCCGCGCAGTACATCGGCTAATCGTTTGCGCGGAATCGTCCCATCCATGCAATAGTAATCCGGCGACACCCTGCCCGCGGCTGGGAATGCCGCTTTCCGCCCGGCCCAAAACCTCAGGCGCTCGGCTTCATCGCGCGAGGTACTGATTTTGGTTGCGCCGCTTTGCTGCATAATGGCATAAATTCGCTTGATTTCATCGGTCACTTCTTCTGCGCTGCCATCGGATTCGCATAGTAAAATTGCCGCCGCATTCAGGTCATACCCCGCATGTAAAAACTTTTCCACTGCATGAATAGTAATTTTATCCATCATTTCCATCCCTGCCGGGATGATACCTGCGCCAATCACATTCGCCACTGCGTTGCCTGCCTTGATCACATCATCAAATGCCGCCATCACCAACTGCGCTTTTTCCGGCATTGGGATTAGTTTCACGGTAATTTCCGTGACTATACCGAGCATGCCTTCACTTCCAGTCATTAGCGCGAGCAAATCATATCCCGCACTATCCAGACCCTCACCCCCTATTTCCAGTTGCTCTCCGTCAATCATCACAATCTGCAATTTAACAATATTGTGCACAGTAAGACCATATTTCAGGCAATGCACGCCACCGGAATTTTCCGCCACGTTGCCGCCAATCGAGCAAGCAATCTGCGACGAAGGATCTGGTGCATAATATAAACCATACACCGCCACTGCTTCACTAATCGCCAGATTTCTGACCCCCGGCTGTACACGCGCCGTACACGCCAGTGGATCTATCGCAACGATTTGATTTAACTTCGCCAATGACAGTAGAACACCTTGTGTATGCGGAAGTGCGCCTCCCGATAAACCAGTACCAGCGCCTCGTGCCACTACAGGAGTTCTCATTGCATGGCAAAGCTGCAAAATTTTGATGATCTGCTCTTCCGTGTACGGCAACACAACCACCAGCGGCAAAGCCCGATACGCTGATAAACCATCGCATTCATAAGGTTTCAAATCTTCGACTTCGTATAGCACCGCCTCATGCGGCAATATCATACGCAGTTTGTTAACAAGTTCTTGTAGAGCCATGTGGTTAATTATTCCAGGTGTTTTCGGATTTCGTGATCAGCAAGTTTTTCCAGTATTTTTACAATAGCAGAATTATCCCATTTTGCACCGCCATGTGCGAGGCAAGCAGAAAATAATTCACGCACCGTTGCAGTATTCGGCAAGCTTACACCCAAGGCGGATGCGCTATCCAACGCAATATTCAAATCTTTCTGATGTAATTCAATACGAAAACCGGGTTCAAAACATCGATTAATCATGCGTTCCCCATGTACCTCCAGTACCCGAGAAGCCGCAAAACCACCCAACAATGCTCGCCGAACTTTATCCGGATCTACTCCTGCCTTGGATACAAACAAAAGCGCTTCGGCCACTGCTTCGATCGCTGAAGACACAATAATTTGATTGGCAATCTTACAAACCTGGCCCGCACCGTTTTCCCCTACATGAACTACATTTTTTCCTAACAATCCAAGAATAGGTCTTACTTTTTCGAACACTGTCGCATTCGCACCCACCATGATCGTCAGCATTGCATTTTGCGCTCCGACATCACCACCAGATACGGGCGCATCCACATAATCATGACCCAGCGCATTAATACGCGCTGCAAATTTTCGCGTTTCCAGTGGCGAAATCGAACTCATATCCACAATCGTTTTAACCTGCCCCGAACCAAGCCTCAATTCCTCGATAATACCATTCTCGCCAAACAAGACTTTCTCAACATCTGGCGTATCCGGCAACATAGTTATAATAATATCTGCGTGCTGTGCTACTTCCTTAGGTGAAAAAAATTCCCTTCCACCCAGTGCAACTAAATCTCCGGGGACCCTGCTGCGCGAGTGCAGAAAAAGACTATGTCCACCCTTGATCAAATGCCCTGCCATAGGCTTCCCCATAATACCCAGACCGATAAAACCAATATTTGTCATAATTAAAATACACTCTGGATTTAAGAAAGATTGAATAAAAGAAGTTAATTACACCATACTGACATGGTTTAATAAACCCGGATAGCGCGGTTAAGAGAAAATAGCTTTAACTGGTGGAAGAATTAGTAATGGGAAAGCAATATACAAAGGAATTCAAATTGAATGCATTTAGCTTGGCACTGGATCAGGGCCATACGACATCGACAGTATCTCGAAGCCTAGCAATCAATGCCAATATGCGGAGGAAGCGGATCAAGGAAAACCAGGCGGATGATGCTGATGATGCATTTCGAGCAATGGGAAACTGACACCGGAGCAGGAAGAAATCCGGCAGTTGAAGACGAGAATCAAGCAACTCAAGTTTGAGACGGTTCAGGACATAGCGCAATCCAGCAATAGCTACGGCAGCCGCAAAATCGGAAAAGCACTGAATGCGCTGAGCGAGGTATGCTGATTTTCAAGAAGTCCGAAGTTTCATAAAATGAAGAGATGAAATGAAGGATGAGGATGGAGTTGCCGCATAGACAATATAGTCAGGAAATTCGGTAACAATCAATTAAGTTTTTTTAAAGAAAACGGATTAACTCTGGTTAAAGCAGAGAAACGGCTGCCATTACACAATGAGAACATTAAAGAAATGGATTTATGCTGACAAACGAGGTGAACTCACGACGATAGGTAAACATCATCTAAAGCCTAATCTATTTCTGAGAATCTCAATAAGATAACTTTACAGCCATTTATACGGGAACAATTCGATAATGACGGTGGTTATAAAAAAAGAATTGTCACTTCCTGATATACTTCAATAAAAAGCACTACTCCGCAAGTAGCGAGAAATTAAATTCACACGAATACTCATCTTCAATCCCATGAAAATTAACTCAAATCTAAAACCATTTAACTCATTGCGCGAGCTTATTTTCTTTCTCATACTTATTCTTTACACCTCGGCTTCGCCACCGTATGCTAAAGCAGAAGATATTGAAAACCTGCAGAAAAATGCAAGCATTACCTATGAAAAAATGATGCAAGCCAAGCAGAATGCTGAAACTTTCACTAAAGATTTAACTTTTGCTGAAAAAAAACTGGCTACAGCAAAACAAAAACTAGCAGAAGCAGAAAAAGCAGTCGAAACGGCGAAGAAAAAGTCAGAGCAAGCTAGAATCTCGATGGAGAAAGCAACCAAGCAATGGAAGCAAGCTTCGGATGCGTTAGCAAACGAATGGGGTAAAACCGAAGTAAAATAATCAGAGGTAATATTATTTGTAGAAGTACAGACTTGATTTGACAGCAGAGTCTTGCCAAAAGGTGGGATTACCCGGGTGGGATTACCCGGTTTGATAGAGATGTGAAACTTTATCCACCCAGCGCGAAAGCCCAAAGGAGTAATCCCATGAGTAGTGTTCAACAGAAAGTCATTGAAAGTCATCAAATACAAGATTGGTTTGCTTAATCTGGCAGCCGAGCTTGGCAATGTATCGCGTGCTTGCAAGGTGATGGGTTTTTCTCGCGATACTTTCTATCGCTATCAGGCTGCCGTGGAAACAGGTGGCGTTGATGCCCTGATTGATGCTAACCGACGCAAGCCCTCCAACATCAAGAACCACATCAAAGAGGCGACGGAGGCAGCTGTTACAGCTTTTGCCCTGGAGCAGCCTGCTTTTAGTCAAGTTCGGGTTTCCAACGAACTGCGCAAATGCGGAATCTTCGTTTCTCCATTCGGTGTCCGTTCGGTGTGGCTGCACCAGAATTTGGAGCCGTTCAAAAAACGTCTATCCGCCTTGGAAAAGCATATCGCTGAGACTGGGGTGGTACTGACCGAGGCGCAGGTGCAGGCGCTGGAGAAGAAACAAGAAGATGATGTTGCCCATGGTAAAATCGAGACCGCTCATCCCGGATATCTCGGTAGTCAGGATATCTTCTACGTCGGTACTATCAAGAGCGTGGGGCGGATTTATCAGCAGACTTTCGTCGACACCTATTCCAAGTGGGCTGCCACCAAGCTCTATACCGCCAAGACACCGATCACAGCGGCTGATTTGCTCAATAAACCGGGCAGCTACCGTTCTTCGCCGAGCAGAGCATGGGGGCATCCGCATCCTTGGTACCGAATATTGTGGCAAGTCGGGGAATCACAATTACCGGCTCTATCTGGCACTGAAAGGAGTTCTACCACGTGGCATTTCAGCGCAAGATTTACCAGTCCATTGAGGAGTTACAATATGATCTGGATGAATGGATAGTGTATTACAACAGCACGCGTACTCATCAGGACAAGATGTACTGTGGGCGCACGCCAATGCAAACTTTAATTGACGCAAAAGAGGTATGGGACGATAAAATCACTGCATTGAATAACTGAATTTGATCTAACAGGCACATCGTCAAACCGGGTAACTGTCAGATCGGGTCGCGATTATTACAAGTTATTTTAAAAAAATCATCATCTTGATATGGAGAATTCCTGCTTCAAAAAATTTTTCTTCAGAAACTTTCTGAAATCCAAATTTTTCATAGAACGCTACTGCATCAATTTGCGCATTAAGCATTGCTTTTTGCATATGACGCTGCCTTAATTCCTCTAATATTTTTTTCAGCATCGCACTGCCATACCCTTTACCTCGCCATTCTTTCAATACAGCCATTCTCCCGATATGTCCATCTGGCAATAATCTTGCAGTTCCTACTGCCTCTCCGTGATGATTAAATACCAGAAAATGCGTACTGATAATATCAAACTCATCCCATTCTAAATCTACTGGAACCTGCTGTTCAAAAATAAAAACTGTTGTTCGAATATTTCGTAGAGTTAGAGTTTCCGTTTCCCAATCTACAACACTTACGAGATGATCGCATCGCATTTTTATAACAACTTTATTAAGAAATCGATTCAAATGGATGATGCAATAAAATGGTATCCTCTCTGTCAGGTCCAGTAGAAATCATATCAATAGGTATTTCACACACTTCTTCTAATCTTTTCAAATAATTCTGTGCGGCCTTGGGTAGTTGATGGAATTTTTTAATACCCGCTGTATTTTCTACCCAGCCGGGTATTTCCTCATAAATCGGCTCACAGCAATCCAAATCATCCGCACCAACCGGAAGAATATTACTTTTGTTACCATCAATCAATCGATACCCGATACCCAAACTAAGGCTCTCCACCCCATCTAGAACGTCCAGCTTAGTAATGCATAATCCTGTTACGCCATTTATTTGAATGGAGCGCTTTAGCGCAACTGCATCAAACCAACCGCAACGACGCGGACGACCTGTTGTTGATCCAAATTCATGTCCACGCGAAGCCAAATGCCTACCGATATCGTCGTCCAACTCAGTCGGAAATGGACCGGATCCAACCCTAGTTGTATACGCCTTGGTAATACCCAATACATACTGCAGCATTTGTGGCCCAACTCCGCTACCAGGTCCTGCTGCACCTGCCACACAGTTACTCGAGGTTACAAATGGATATGTACCATGATCAACATCCAATAATGCTCCTTGCGCGCCCTCAAATAATAGATTGTTGCCAGCTTTATGCGCCTCAAACAAAAGCTGCGGAACATCCGCTATCATTGGCTTAATACGTTCAGATTGTATTAAGGCATCATCCATCGTTTTTTGAAAATCGATCACCTTTACATGAAAGTAATTTTTCAACACAAAATTATGATAATCCAGCATTTCACCCAATTTGGCTGCAAAGCGATCTCGATGAAACAAATCTTGTAATCGAATTGCACGACGAGCAACCTTATCTTCGTACGCAGGCCCGATACCACGCCCTGTAGTGCCAATTTTTCCTACGCCTCTGGCCGCTTCACGGGCATTATCCAGCGCAATGTGACAAGGTAAAATAAGTGGACAAGCCGCGCTAATACGCAAACGCCCAGTAACATCAATACCATTCTGTTCCAGCATATCAATTTCACTTAGCAAGGCTTCTGGTGAAATTACCACACCATTTCCGATGTAACAAATAACACCGTCTCGCAGGATACCGGATGGAATTAAATGTAATACTGTTTTAGTATTACCTATGACCAATGTATGACCTGCATTATGTCCGCCCTGAAAGCGTACAACACCTTGTGCATGATCCGTTAACCAGTCAACAATCTTGCCCTTTCCTTCATCGCCCCATTGTGTACCAATGACGACTACATTTTTAGTCATAGTCCTATTCTCTAAAAAAACCGTAGATTTAAATCAGAGAAATTAAATCTCTTCAATTATCCATTTTCCATCAAGCAACACTAATTGCCTGTCGCAGACCATAAATTCATCCTTTTGTTCTGGCAATTCCATGATTACAATATGCCCTGCTTTACGTAATTGCTGAATCATATCTTCCAATCTCTTATCTTTTTTCTCAAAAGGCGCTCGTATTCCTTTGGGATATTTTTTAGGTTTTACTAATCTGGATAGTTCTCTTAAATCCATACTGAAACCAGTTGCTGGCCGTGCCCGCCCGAAGGTTTTCCCTATTTCATCATAGCGTCCGCCGAGGGCGATAGCATTTGAACACCCTTTCGCGTATGCAGCAAATACCATTCCTGTATGATAGTGATATCCTCGCAAATCAGCTAAATCGAATGCAACGCTACCCACTATTGGCTTTAGCTCTTTTTCAACCAGACCAAGCTCATTCAATGCAGTTCTAATTACTGGATAGTCCGGCAGTAGCGCTATCGCATCGGCCAAAATCTTTTTATCACCATAAAGCTCAGGCAATAAGAGCAATGCCTCACGAATACTTTTTTTCAACTTTAAACACAATTCCTGTAAAGTTGAAATATCTTTTGCTTGTAGAACCGAAAATAATTCTGCTTCAAGTTCCCGTGATATCCCCGCACCTTTTATTAATCCACGAAAAACTGCTACATGACCGAGATCCAGATGAATTTCATTTATATGGGAGGTCGACAGGCACTGCAGCATAAGACGTTGCACTTCTAAATCACTTTCCAATCCTGAGTGACCGTATAGCTCAGCACCAATTTGCAAGGGTTCACGCGTTTGTGTTATTCCAGATGGAATCGTATGCAGTACACTGTTGACATAGCATAGTCGTGTTATGCCGCTAAAATTCAATAAATGTGCATCAATTCTTGCCACTTGAGGTGTCATATCAGCGCGCAATCCCATCATTCTTCCACTTAGCTGATCGATAACTTTAAATGTTTGCAGATCCATATCACTGCCACTGCCCGACAATAATGATTCTACGTATTCTAATAAAGGCGGTATGACTTGTTGGTAACCATGCGTTAGCAGTAGATCAAGAATTTGCCGGCGCGTTACTTCAATATGCAATGCTTCTGCTGGCAATATATCTTCAACATATTCTGGGAGCAACCAATTATGCATGCTAAGACTGACAAAGCGTCAGAGGGAAGTGAAAAATGATTTAGGTTATGATGACAAGCAATATTAATCCGATTAACATTAAAGTTAATCCTATGAAACGTAACTGATTATCATTGATCTCAATTAGTTTTCTGAATGCTTCTCTCCAAGTATTCGGAGACAAAAATGGCAGCATTCCCTCCAGAATTAACATTAATGCAATTGCATTTAAAAAATTTTCCCACATGTACGATAACTCCTGCTTAATCACGCATTCATAATATCTTCAAGGAGAAGCATAAAAAAATTGATAGGCTCTGTCACAAAGCCGAGCAAACAATAGCTTCGATTCTCAGAACTTCTGCATAAGCATCCACCATTAAATCACACACCGTCTCAGTGGAAATACAACGGGACGCTAAATTGCATCTATTTTAATAAAACAGAGCCTTAACTGATTCTACAAGAACATGTATTATTATTTACTAACTGCAGGATTTTTTAAATATTTAAAGAAATCAGAGGTAGGTTCAAGAACCATCATATCTCCCTTATTCTTGAATGATTGCTTATAAGCATCAATACTGCGCCAAAACGCATAAAATTCAGAATCTTTCTGAAATGCCGCTGCATAGATTGCAGCTGCCTGGCTATCACCATCACCCATTGTTTTTTGGGCTTCCCGATAGGCCTCAGCTAATATAATTTCTCGTTGCTTATCCGCGTCAGCACGAATTTTTTCCGATTCAGCAGCACCGGTTGAACGTAATTCATTTGCTACTCGTTTTCGTTCTGCTTCCATACGCCTATATACCGATTCACTAACCTCTTGCGGAAGATCCACACGTTTTAGACGTACATCAACAACTTCTACTCCAATGGATCGAGCATCGTTGTCTGCCTTCTGACGCATAATTTCCATAATCACATCACGCTCACCTGAGACCACATCATGAACCGTGCGATTACCAAATTCATCACGTATACTTGCGTTGATGGTTTGAGCCAATCGTGTTTGGGCTAAACCTTCATCTCCTCGTACGCTGATATAATATTGTTTTACATCCACGATACGCCATTTCACAAATAAATCTACTAAAACATTCTTTTTCTCAGAAGTAATAAATCGTTCCGGTTCTTCGGTATCCATCGTCAGGATACGCTTCTCAAAAAAACGCACATTCTGTGCGATTGGAATTTTAAAATATAAACCTGGGTCGATTTTAACATCGATCACTTCCCCAAGTTGAAATAAAATTGCCTGCTGGCGCTCATCAACAATATAAATTGCCGAACTACCCAGAAAAAAAATTGCAATAATGATTCCTGAAAATACTGATGTAAAACTTTTCATCTATCTTATCTCCCGTTCGCGACTACGAAAAGATTCTCGTGCTCGTAAACTGCTATCAGGTGTTGTTTCCTGTACCGCAGGTGATGTTGTAGCTGGTGAGACCGACGTTGATCCACTTATATTAATGAGTTTATCAAGCGGCAAATATAAAAGATTGTTCCCGTTCTTTTGATCAACAACAATTTTACTCGTATTCGAAAGTACTTGCTGCATCATATCCAAATATAAACGCTCGCGTGTAACGTTCGGTGCCTTACTATATTCAGTAAGAATTTGTTCAAAACGACTGGCATCACCCTCAGCACTTACAATAACACGTTGCTTATACCCTTCAGATTCTTGAATTAATCGAGCCGCATTACCAGCTGCTCTTGGAATAACATCATTCGCATATGCTTGCCCCTCGTTTTTTTGCCGTTCTCTATCTTGGCCTGCTTTTACTGCATCATCAAATGCAGCTTGAACTTGTTCGGGGGGCTGTGCATTCTGCATCGTCACTCTGCTAATCAAAATACCAATTTCATATCGATCAAGAATTTTTTGCATCAACTGTGTTGCATTGGCTGCCACTTGCTCACGTCCTTCATAAAGGACAAAATCCATTTTACTTTTACCTATTACCTGTCTGATTGCAGTCTCAGCTGCCTGGAGTACAGCTTCATCTGGGTTTCTGTTTTTGAATAGAAAATTCTCTGGATCATTCAATATATACTGTACCGCAAACTGAATATCGATAATGTTTTCATCATCTGTTAACATTAATGCTTCGCGCAACACTTTGCTTCTTACATTATTCCGGTAGCCAATTTCAACTGTCCGAACCTGACTGACATTCACCACTTCCACTCTCTCAACTGGATAGGGAAAATGCCAACGTAACCCCGCCGATGATGTATCGACGTATTGACCAAATCGTAATACCACACCTCTATGGCCCTCATCTACAATATAAAAACCACTTCCCAACCACACCACAACCAACAAGCCAAGGATTAATATAATGCTTCCATTACTCTGCGGCTTGGATCCTTGAGTACGCGGCCCATCATCACCTCCTCCCCCGCTTTTTTTTTGCCCAAACATATCATTGATTTTTTTATTGAAATTACGCAACACGTCATCTAAGTCTGGTGGACCAGAATCGCCTTTATTTTTTCCCCATTGTGGATCATTTAATCCCATAATCATTCCTGTTTGTTCGTTCAAAAAAAGTCTTGCACTGAAGCACAATCTCGAAACCCATTAGTTATTTCCGTTGATTCTTTATTCAGTTTTTTAGAGTTTTCTAAGATTGTTTCTGCCAACGCCTGCCTTACAAACTCAATTCCCTCGCCTGTTTCTGCGCTTAAACGAATACGTGATATTCTACCATATTCATCACGTACGCAACCTGTACTACATATAGTCTGGTCGATTAAATCAATTTTGTTGAAAATCAAGATCTGTGGAATAACATCAGCACCAATTTCTTTTAGTATTTTATTAACTTCATTAATTTGCTCATCACAATTGGAGCTACTGGCATCTATCACATGAAGTAATAAATCAGCCTGTACAGTTTCTTCAAGTGTTGCACGAAACGCGGCTACCAATGTATGGGGCAATTCCCGGATAAATCCTACTGTATCCGAAATAACCACTGTACTACCTTCTTCGATAAATAATTTACGCGTTGTTGTATCTAATGTAGCAAATAGCTGATCAGCAGCATACGATTGTGCGCGCGTTAATTTGTTAAAGAAAGTTGATTTACCTGCATTGGTATAACCAACAATAGATACCGCCAACGAGTTTGCTCGCTGCCTAGAGCGTCTTTGAACATTTCGTTGGCACTGTAGATCCGAAAGTTTTCCCTTAAGTAATTTTACTCGCTTTTTAATTAATCTCCGATCCGTCTCCAGTTGAGTTTCCCCTGGCCCACGCAAACCTATACCGCCCTTCTGTCTTTCAAGATGAGTCCATCCGCGTACAAGACGTGTTAAAAGATATTCCAACTGAGCCAATTCAACTTGTAGCTTTCCTTCGTGACTGTGAGCTCGACGGGCAAAAATGTCAAGAATCAGATTAGTGCGATCAATAACATTACAATTTAAACGCAAAGATAGGTTTCGCTGCTGCGCTGGGGACAAATCATGATTAAATATAACCAATCCAGCCCCAGTCTGCTGCCTCACTCGCACGATTTCCTCAACTTTACCCCTTCCAATATATGTTGCGGAATCAGGGCGCGATCGCTTTCCTGTCACAATAGCAATAACTTCAAGCTTATCGCTGGAAGCTAATAACTGCAACTCCAACAAACTGTCTTGATGAGTACCACCGCCGAAATCGACACCAACCAAAATTGCTGTATCGGATGCTATTGTTTTATTCATGCCCTACAGGCATATCAAGCATCGCGTGTTTCCACCGCTTCAACGGGAATAGTAACAGCTCTTGCAGGCACCACTGCAGAAATCGCATGTTTGTATACCATTTGCGTAACCGAGTTTTTCAGCAGCACTACATATTGATCGAATGAATCAATTTGTCCTTGTAGTTTAATACCGTTCACTAAATAAATGGACACTGGGATATGTTCTTTTCGCAATATATTTAGAAACGGATCCTGTAGCAACTGTCCCTTGTTACCCATAGGTAATTCCCTATTTTAATTATTCGTTATCGGAATAGTAACTCTACTTTATTTTTAAATGTAAATCTATATCAAATTAAATTGCCAACCAAATAATTCTATTCCATATTCGAGCCACCCGGACTATGGTCATAGTCCGGGTGGCTCGAGACTTGCCCTTAACACCATAATCGTAACACCGAAATTTAGCAGCCTTCTGTTCGATTTCAACAATTAAAATGGTACTGGCTTAGGCGTATTATTATTTGATGGTGGAAGAATGGGCAACTTAATTTCAGGCTGCACACCCGTTAGCGTTTTCAAAAAAGCAACAATACTATCAATTTCTTTCTTATTGAAGTCGCGATCTAATTGCACTTTACCCATTATTCTTACCGCATCTTCTAATGAGGTTACAGCGCCATCATGAAAGTAGGGATAAGTTAATTCTATATTACGCAAAGTTGGCACTTTAAAGACATTCAAATCAGTATCTTTTCCAGTAACCGCTTTTCGACCTTCCACCTTACTTTTTGTTTCATAAGGGTGATGAACACCAAACTTCTGATACAGTGCACCTCCTACAGCTTTCCCATTATGGCAACCAGTACACCCACTATTTTTGAATAACGCATACCCTTCAAGCTCTTGCTGATTTAAAGCCTTTTTGTCTCCTTCCAGCCATTTATCAAAACGGGATCCAGGAGTAACCAACGTATCTTCAAAAGCTGCAATTGCGGTGGTTATTCGATCAATATCAACTTGGTCTGATCCAAATGCTTTCTCAAAATAAGTACGATATTGAGGAATAGATTGTATTACATCAACGGCAATTTTATGCGTCGAGCCCATTTCTCCTGGATTTGCAATTGGACCACCAGCTTGCTCTTTTAAATCTTTAGCACGCCCATCCCAGAATTGTGCCAAATTCATACTAGAATTTAATACAGTTGGAGCATTAATTGGCCCTTGATGCCATTTATGACCGATAGAACTCGGAAGATTATCTGTTCCACCCATGCTCAAATTATGGCAAGAGTTGCAAGAAATAAATCCAGACATAGATAAACGTGGATCAAAAAATAACATTTTCCCTAATTCAACCATATCAGCATTATCAACTTTTGCAGGTTTAATAGGTTGGATAGGCTCATTGGCTAAAGTATTAACCGAAATGGCAAGCATGCCAATCGATAAAAGTGATGCAACCAGTATATGCATCTTCATCGGTACTCTCCCTAATTTAATAATAAGCGGCTGTAATGGCGCAGCCGATTACGCCTGATGAAAAGCTCGCAGATGGGAAATTTATTAAAAATAAAATAAACCATCTACTTCTATTTCTCTTAAATTTATAACAAAAGAATGTTCTAAGATAGACTTATGATAGATCTGCTTTTATTCGTTCACTTCCAGCTGATCAGTCAAAGCCTTCCTGCCAACCCCCGCCGAAGTATCCACATCATAATAATCAGTACATTGACAAGGATCTGTTTTTAACAGGCGTGACAACTCTGTCAATGCTTGTTTATAAACTTTGCGTTTAAATTCCACAACCGAGTCTAACTCCACCCAATATTGATTCCAACGCCACGCATCAAATTCTGGATGGGTGCTTTGACGCAACGAAACATCGCTATCGCGCCCAACCAATCGCAGCAGATACCAGATCTGCTTCTGCCCTTTATAATTGCCACGCCATTCACGTCTAATCCATCGATCAGGCACTTCATATCTCAGCCAATCACGTGTACGCCCAACAATTTCAACATGATTCGGGCGTAACCCTATTTCTTCGCTCAGCTCTTTATACATAGCTTGCTCTGGACTTTCTCCAGACTTAATGCCTCCCTGTGGAAATTGCCAAGAATTCTGTCTAATACGCTTACCCCAAAAAACTTCGTTTCTTGAATTCAAGAGAATAATACCAACGTTGGGACGATATCCATTACGGTCAATCATATGAATTGTTCATTTGACCTATCAAATAGATGGATTTTTTCACACTTTACGATAGATTGAAAGCATTCATAACCCAAAAACAAAAACTCATGTCCTTTCATATCCGATTACCTAAATAAATCACAAGCGCATAATCCATAGGCTACTGCGCACTATAAACAAGCATTTCACGGTAAAATCATTATTTCTTATCATAATGGAATAGCTCATGCGCGTCTCACAATTTTTTGTTTCAACACTCAAAGAAGCACCCGCGGAAGCAGAGCTGATCAGCCACAAGCTTATGTTACGTGCCGGGCTCATCAAACGCCTTGGGAGTGGGCTATATACATGGATGCCACTGGGTTTGAGAGTTTTAAGAAAAATCGAAAACATTATACGTGAAGAAATGAACAACAGTGGCGCCATGGAGGTTTTAATGCCCGCTATACAACCTGCAGAATTATGGCAAGAAACTGGAAGATGGGATGTATTCGGACTGCAAATGCTAAAAATCAAAGATCGCCATAAACATGATTTCTGTTTTGGTCCCACTCACGAAGAAATCATTACCGATATTGTGCGCAAGGAAATCAAAAGCTATCGCCAGCTGCCACTCAATTTCTATCAAATACAAACTAAATTTCGTGATGAAATCAGACCCCGCTTTGGGGTAATGCGCGCACGCGAGTTTGTCATGAAAGATGCATACTCATTTCATACGAATGAAGATAGTTTAATGCAGACCTATCAGCTCATGTACGAGACCTACAGCCGTATTTTTACTCGCCTCGGATTGCAATTTCGTGCAGTCTCAGCTGATACGGGTGCTATAGGGGGTAGCGGCTCACATGAGTTTCACGTTTTAGCGGATTCTGGCGAGGATGCAATTGCATTCTGTCCTGATTCAGATTATGCGGCCAATATTGAATTGGCCAGTTCACCAACACCTCCTCAAAGCCCCAGCATTCCCGATGGCAACATGCAAAAAATTGCCACTCCGGGTAAAAGAACTTGTGCCGAGGTTGCAGAATTTTTAAAAATTCCACTGAACAAAACCTTAAAAACACTCGCTGTAAAAACTAATGATCGAATATTCTTATTATTATTACGTGGCGATCACCAATTGAACGAATTAAAAGTAAGAAAAATACCCTTTTTATCTGAATTTCAGTTAGCAAATGAAGAAGATATCCTAGATGAAACTGGAACGGTACCAGGATTTATCGGTCCGGTCGGGTTAAATACCTGCGTAATTGCAGATCAAGCAGTTATGAATATGAGCAATTTTGTTTGTGGTGCAAATGAAGAAGGTTTTCACTTGATGCATGTCAATTTTGATCGTGATCTCAAACTACCGGAATATATCTTTGATATAAGAAATGTGGTTACAGGTGATGCATCTCCTGATGGGAAGGGCACTTTAGAAATTTGCCGAGGAATAGAAGTAGGACATATTTTCCAATTACGCACGAAGTATTCTAAAATTATGAAAGCCACTTTTTTAGATGAATCCGGATGCACTCAACATATGGAAATGGGCTGTTACGGTATTGGTGTCTCACGTATTGTTGCTGCAGCCATTGAGCAAAACCATGATGAGCATGGTATTATTTTTCCTGCTGCAATAGCTCCATTTCAGCTAGCAATAATTCCGATCGGATTGCAGAAAAACCCTCAAGTAAGAGATATTGTTGAAAAACTTTATCAACAATTCTTGGATGCACGCATAGAAGTACTTTTAGACGATCGAGATGAACGTCCCGGCGTCATGTTTGCTGATATGGAACTAATAGGTATTCCACACCGAATCGTGATTGGAGAACGCGGACTCAAACAATCAATTATTGAATATCAAGGCCGGAAAGATCACTCTCCTCAAGCGATCTTTATTGATGAAATTTTTCCATTTATATCCACCAAACTATGCATAGATTAACCTTCGCAATACTCTTATTACTCATTCCCGGTCTCACTTATGCCAATAATCCGAGTTATGAACAGCTCGCTGCCAGTACGCAAACAATTATTCTGCATGAAACAAGTGATCAAGCTGCCTCATATATAGAATATGCAGCTATTGCAGATAATGTTACCTGGCTCATCAGCATGAGTCATCGTTTAGAAAGATACATTCCTGATCTAATCGAACGAGAGGATTTTTTAAGAACGGTTTATTATGAGGCAACACGAGCAGGGTTAGATCCCCAACTGGTACTAAGCGTCATTCAAGTTGAAAGTGGTTTTAAAAAATATGCCGTTTCTCATGCAGGCGCGCGCGGCTATATGCAAATCATGCCATTCTGGGTAGATGTCATCGGTCATCAGGATCACAATCTCTTTCACTTGCGCATGAATTTGCGTTATGGATGTACCATTCTTCGGCATTATCTCGATAAGGAAAATGGGGATTATTTCCGTGCGCTCGGAAGATATAACGGTAGCTTAGGGGAAGCTTTTTATCCACAACTTGTATTCAATAAATGGCGAACCACCTGGCGCTAAGCATCATTGCAATGGAATAAGCTTATAATCAAAAAATTTAACAATAAGAAACAGCTCCTGCAGAGCCAGTACGGGTATGTATTATTTCTTTTCCATTGATTTTGACTCAATAAATTTTTCGATATTCTCACGTGAAATAATGCCTAGCTGCCGTGCAGCTGGATGACCATCAGGATCGTAAAAATAAGTGCTGGGCAATAATGAAATCTCATCTAATTGCGAAGCAATTTTGCGATCACCTAATACGATAGGATAGTTGATTGATAGAGAACGCACAAAGCTCATAATTTCTTGTGGATCACTATAATCCATCGCAACGCCAATAATCATAATATCTTTACGATCTTGATACAGAGAAATCAAATCAGGAATTTCTTTAAGACAGGGAGCGCACCAGGTCGCCCAGAAATTAATCAATACCCAGCGCCCTTTATAGTCCTCAAGCTTATGAAGCTCACCTGTTGCATCTTTAAATTGAAATGCCTGCACTTGAAAGGTTAGGAATAAAACTAATGTACAAACCGATAGGTTGAATTTATTTTTCATCGCATCAAGATAAGCATCTAATATTTATAAAAAACTTAAGTATAACTACACCTGAGGATGTGCCCGTTCCAGTTTACTGCATAGCTTATTTAATGCGCTCAGATATGCTTTTGCAGAAGCCACGACAATATCGGTATCTGCGCCATGCCCATTAACAATACGATCAGATTTTTGCAATCGCACAGTTACTTCGCCTTGCGCATCAGTACCACTGGTGATATTGTTCACGGAATACAGTTGCAGCTTCGCCTCGCTCGAAAGCAATTTCTCAATCGCACGGAAAGTGGCATCTACGGGACCGCTTCCTTCTGCATCAGCACTCATTTCATTTCCGTTATCCGAAATCACCACACGTGCGTAAGGGATCTCACCCGTTTCACTATGCACAATCAACGAGATTAGCCGGAAGCATTCATGCAACACTAACTCCTCATCCGAAACCAGTGCATGAAGATCTTCATCGAATATTTCATGTTTCTTATCGGCCAATTCCTTGAAGCGCATGAAAGTATTATTAAGCATCTCTTCGGATTCCAACTCGATGCCAAGTTCCATTAGACGATTCCGAAAAGCGTTACGCCCCGAATGCTTTCCCAGCAATAATTTGTTTGCACCCCAACCCACATCTTCTGCACGCATGATTTCATACGTCTCACGGTGTTTCAATACGCCATCTTGATGAATACCCGATTCATGGGCAAAAGCATTCGCACCGACTATCGCTTTATTGGGTTGTACTGGAAAACCGGTGATACCTGAAACCAGTTTACTTGCCGAAACAATATGTGTTGTATCAATCCTCGTATCACAAGGGAAATAATCCTGGCGGGTACGAACAGCCATCACGATTTCTTCCAATGCCGCATTACCCGCTCTTTCCCCCAAGCCATTGATGGTACATTCAACTTGCCGCGCGCCATTCATCACCGCAGTCAATGAATTAGCCACAGCCAGTCCTAAATCATTGTGGCAATGAACCGAGAAAATTGCCTTATCTGAATTCGGAACGCGCTCACGTAAATTCCGAATAAGCGTCCCGAACTGATCCGGCATGGTATAACCAACGGTATCAGGAATGTTAACCGTGGTTGCCCCCGCATCAATCACAGCCTCAAGTATCTGACACAAGAAATCTAATTCTGATCGGCCAGCATCTTCGGGAGAAAACTCAACATTATCGGTATATTGACGTGCCCATTTCACAGCTTTCACAGCTTGAGTTATTACCTGATCAGGTGACATTCGCAATTTTTTCTTCATATGAACCGGTGATGTGGCGATAAAAGTATGAATACGCGCTGATTGCGCACCCTTTAACGCCTCACCCGTACGTTGAATATCAGTTTCAATCGCACGCGCTAACCCACACACCATGCTATCCTTGACTGAGTCAGCAACTGCTTTCACAGCCTCAAAATCTCCATTTGATGCTGCTGGAAAACCTGCTTCGATAACATCCACACCCATGCGCTCCAGTTGCCAAGCAATACGCACCTTTTCTTCTTTAGTCATGGATGCACCCGGACTTTGCTCACCATCACGCAACGTTGTGTCAAAAATAATCAAATGCTCTTGCATTTTGCTCTCCACATGAAGAAGAAATCTTAAAGTAAGATAAAATTCGCTATTCGAATTTTATAGGGAAGAAAGAAAATTAGGGAGGGAAAATTTAGCGCGCAAGGCGCAATAACAGACACGCTAGTGCCGTAATCGAAACTGCAAACAGGGAGAAAAAGCGTTTATCATTTTTTTCAAACATCATGATTGAAAATATAATTAGTTTTTCCTTCGAATGCAAGAGGCAAACTTCAGGAGTTAATTGTTTCACTACTTCTTTTGCTTCTACCAAAGCGCCATAATTTAATGAAATATCCCGAAAATGCATATGCTGCGAATAAAAAAAACAAAACCAAAGGCGGATGACTGGGTATCAATACAAAGAAAAACAAAACCAATAATAGTACTGTAAAGAAGGGGACTCTTCGACGTAGATTTATCTCTTTCCCGCTGTAATACGGGATATTACTCACCATAGTAAATGCAGCAAACAGTGTAACGATACTTGCCAGCCATTTAACATCACTACCTTGTATCTGAAAATTAATCGTCACCCAAACAAGCCCCGCTATCAGCGCAGCAGCAGCAGGGCTGGGCAGACCCTGGAAAAAGCGTTTATCAACCACTTCGATATTAGTATTGAATCGTGCAAGCCGTAAGGCTGCACATGCACAGTATATAAATGCGACAATCCAGCCCCACTGATCCATTTCTTTCAAGGCCCATTCGTATACTATCAACGCAGGTGCAACACCAAATGAAACCATATCCGACATGCTATCGTATTCGGCACCGAACTCACTTTGAGTTCCAGTAAGGCGTGCCACTCGACCATCTAGTCCGTCAAGAACCATCGCAATAAAGACAGCAATTGCCGAATACTCAAAATTCCCATTCATGGCTTGCACAATGGCATAAAATCCAGCAAACAATGCTGCTGTCGTGAATAAATTCGGTAATAGATAGATACCACGCCTGCGTAATCTAGACTTGAGTACAGTGCGTTCTGATATGGAATCGGGCATTATTAGTTAATTAAAGAAAAGCAGATAGTGATAAGAACAATCAATGGATCATTGATTCAAAAACACCGTAGAGAAACAACATAAAAAGAGCCTTTGACAATAAAATTCTACTTGAATGTAGAAAGAATCCACTTATTAACTTACCATTTTGAATTATTCTTCTCGAAACTCAGCCAGAATTGTCAATGTTGCTGACACTTTATCGCCTATATTGACATTAATTTTAGTATTCAATGGTAAATATACATCCACTCTCGAACCAAAACGTATAAACCCAAAACGTTGCCCTCGCGTCATATGATCACCCGGCGATACTTGACAAAGAATCCGTTTCGCAATGAGTCCAGCTACCTGAACACAAGTCACATCGGCACCATTATCAGCTTTAATCCATAATGCATTGCGCTCATTCTCCAACGATGCTTTGGGTAAATCCGCATTCACGAATTTACCCGGGAAATACCATTTATCACGTATTTCACCATCAATAGGGCTACGATTGGAATGCACATTAAATACATTCATAAATACGCTGATTTTGACAGCTTCCCGCTCCAAATAAGGATCCTGAGTTTTCTCAACTGCAACAATTCTGCCATCTGCCGGTGCCAATATGGCATTGCGATTAGATGGCACTTCTCTCGGTGGATCACGAAAAAACTGCAAAACGAAAAAAGCAATCACCCAGAAAGGTATTGACCAGAGCCAACCAACCAGAAACAGTGCACCGAGTGCGGCAGAAAATGCAATCGCGATATGCAACCAGCCTTCGCGAGCAATAATAGGATGAGGATAATAAGCCATAAATAAATTACTACGATAGCTCCGTAAATAAAAAAGAAATTGGAATTCTAATATGAAATAATTAGTTAATTTTTACCTTGATCAACAAGTTTATTCTTCTTGATCCATGGCATCATATCACGCAACTTAGCACCCACTTGTTCAATGGGATGCTCGGATGCAATACGACGACTTGATTTAAGTACCGGTGCACCTGCCTGATTCTCGAGAATAAATTCCTTTGCATACTCACCGGTTTGAATCTGATGCAAGATTTTCCGCATTTCGGCACGCGTTTCGTCAGTAATAATACGTGGCCCACGGGACACGTCGCCATATTCAGCATTGTTGGAAATGGAATAACGCATATTTGCGATACCACCTTCATAAATCAGATCAACAATTAGCTTAACTTCATGTAAACATTCGAAATAAGCCATCTCCGGAGCATACCCGGCTTCCACCAGTGTTTCAAAACCGGCCTGAATCAGCGCAGTTAAACCACCGCATAATACAACTTGCTCCCCGAACAAATCCGTTTCAGTTTCTTCTCGGAAATTAGTTTCTATCACACCCCCACGAGTACCTCCATTGGCAGCCGCATAAGATAATGCCAGATCGCGTGCTTTACCTGATTTATTCTGATGCACCGCTATCAATGTCGGTACGCCACCTCCCTGCAAATAAGTTGAACGCACTAAATGACCTGGCCCCTTGGGTGCGATCATAATGACATCCAGATCTTCACGTGGCGTTACCTGCCCATAATGAACATTAAAGCCATGGGCAAAAGCCAATGTTGCATTTTTTTTCAACCCCGGCTCAATTTCCTTTTTATATACCGAACCAATTTCCTCATCGGGTAATAAGACCATCACAACATCTGCATTTTTAACCGCATCAGCAACTTCCTTAACTTTTAAGCCTGCTTTTTCCGCCTTACTCCAGGAGCCTCCGCCCTTGCGCAAACCTACGGTAACCTTAACACCTGATTCACTCAGATTATTGGCATGGGCATGTCCTTGTGAACCATAGCCCAATATAGTTACTTTTTTTCCTTTTATGAGAGATAAATCGGCGTCTTTATCGTAATAAACTTTCATTATTTTCCTTTTAAACAAAATTAGGGTAAAACAGGGGAGCAATAAAGAGAAAACTTCTTAACGAATTGAATACTCTGGATTACTAACCTTGAGATCCGCGTAAATTGGCAATTGCGGATTATACCTTTAAAATCCATTCTCCGCGCCCTATACCGGAAGCGCCGGTTCGCACGGTTTCGAGTACTGCACTGGATTCAATAGCTTCAAGAAATGCATCCAATTTCTCGCTGGTACCTGTTAGTTCAATAGTATAAGATTTATCCGTAACATCGATGATAGAGCCACGAAAAATTTCAGCTAATCGCTTAATCTCCTCACGTTGCGCATCAACCGCACGCACTTTCACCAGCATTAATTCACGCTCGATATGATTTCCATCGCTCAAATCTATAATTTTTACCACTTCGATCAGTTTATTCAATTGCTTGGTCACTTGCTCCACGACTTCATCCGATCCGACGGTTACCAGTGTCATTCGTGATAAAGTTGGATCTTCAGTGGGTGCAACTGAAAGCGATTCAATATTATAACCACGCGCTGAAAAAAGGCCTGCTACACGAGACAAAGCGCCCGCCTCGTTTTCCATTAATAACGAAATAATATGTCGCATTTATTTTCTATACCAGAATCATTTCAGAGAGCCCCTTACCGCCTGGCACCATGGGAAAAACATTTTCAGACTGATCCGTAATAAAATCCATAAAAACCAACTGATCTTTAAGCTTAAATGATTCTTTTAAAGCATCTCCGATATCTTCCGGTTTTTCGATTTTCATTCCGATATGTCCATAACTTTCGGCCAGTTTTACAAAATCAGGCAGCGCATTCATATACGATTCTGCATAGCGATTCCCGTGAAAAAATTCTTGCCACTGCCTAACCATCCCCATGTAACGATTATTCAGGTTAATAATTTTCAGCGGCAATTTATACTGCTTGCAGGTTGATAACTCCTGAATGCACATCTGGATACTCGCTTCACCAGTAACACAAGCCACTTTCCCATTCGGATTTGCCAATTGCACTCCCATTGCGGCAGGCATGCCAAATCCCATCGTCCCCAATCCACCGGAATTGATCCAACGCCGAGGCTTGTCAAACTTATAAAACTGCGCTGCCCACATTTGATGCTGACCGACATCTGAAGTTATAAACGCATCGCCTTTAGTAATCTCGAATAATTTCTCGATCACCATCTGCGGTTTGATGATCTTGCTCTTGCGATCAAATTTCAGGCAATCCCGCTCACGCCATAAATCAATCTGTTTCCACCATTCTTTCAATGCAACATGATCCGGTTTATCTTTCTCAGTTTTAAGTAACTTGATTAATTCCTTGAGTACATCCAAAACATCGCCAACAATTGGTATATCTACTCTTACGCGTTTTGAAATTGATGATGGATCAATATCAATATGAATAATTTTCCTGTTTTCATTAAAAAAGTGCTTGGGATTACCAATGACGCGATCATCAAATCGGGCACCCACAGCTATCAGGACATCACAATATTGCATCGCCATGTTCGCTTCATAAGTACCATGCATCCCTAACATACCCAATGATTGCTTATCAGTTGCTGGATATCCTCCCAATCCCATCAGCGTATTGGTGCAAGGAAAATTCAGCATTTGCGTCATCTCGGTCAATTGTGGCGCAGCATCACTTAATATCACCCCTCCACCCGCATAAACCACTGGACGCTTAGCACTGAGGATCAATTCGACGGCTTTTTTAATCTGCTTGGCATGACCTTTCGTCACAGGATTATAAGAACGCATTGATACTTTGTCAGGATATACAAATTTGGTTTTTTGCTGCGATACATCTTTCGGAATATCTACTAGCACGGGACCCGGGCGGCCTGTCGATGCAATGTAAAAGGCTTTCTTAATCGTATGCGCCAGTTCTGTGATATCTTTCACCAGAAAATTGTGTTTGACACAAGGCCGTGTAATCCCAACAGTATCCACTTCCTGAAATGCATCCAAACCAATAGCGTTAGTAGGTACCTGACCGCTGATTACCACCATCGGTATCGAATCCATATAAGCCGTGGCAATACCAGTCACTGCATTGGTTACACCGGGACCGGAAGTCACCAGCGCTACCCCCACTTTATTGCTGGAACGTGCATAACCATCCGCCGCATGTATCGCTGCCTGTTCGTGGCGCACCAGAATATGCCGCACCTTATCCTGCTTAAACAATTCATCATAAATAAATAATACAGCCCCGCCAGGATAACCGAAAATACACTTTACACCTTCTTCCTGCAAACACCGTATGGTAATTTCAGCACCGGTCAATTCCGCGCTCATGCTTTTTGCATCCCAATGTTAATTCAACAAGTTAAAAATATTTCAACAGCAAAGTTTCATATCGTGCCGTCAAACACCTGTACCACCCACTGTCAGCCCATCAATCCGTAGTGTTGGCTGTCCAACGCCCACCGGAACGCTCTGGCCTTCTTTACCACAGGTACCCACCCCTGGATCCAATAGCATATCATTACCAATCATCGACACTCTTGTCAGCACATCAGGTCCATTACCAATCAGAGTTGCCCCCTTAACCGGATAGGTAATTTTTCCGTCTTCAATCATATAAGCCTCCGCAGCGGAAAAAACAAATTTTCCGCTGGTAATATCGACTTGTCCACCGCCAAAATTCGCAGCATATAGACCGTGTTTCACTGAAGCTATTATTTCTGCCGGATCCTTATCGCCATTTAGCATATACGTATTGGTCATGCGTGGCATGGGGATATGTGCGAAAGATTCACGCCGACCATTGCCGGTCACCGGAGAATCCATCAATCGGGCATTCAAACTATCCTGCAGATAGCCTTTAAGTATGCCATCCTCTATCAATACAGTACATTGGGTCGGGTTACCCTCATCATCAATATTTAACGATCCTCGCCTGCGTGGAATTGTTCCATCATCGACTACCGTTACACCGGGTGCTGCGACACGCTCACCAATTCGCCCTGAGAAAGCGGAGCTACCTTTGCGATTAAAATCTCCTTCCAGACCATGGCCAATCGCTTCATGCAGTAATATCCCAGGCCAACCACTGCCCAAGACGACCGTCATAGTGCCGGCAGGCGCCGGACGAGCATCAAGATTGATGATTGCCTGATGCACAGCTTTTTGAGCATAGTCCTGCAAAATTTCATCGGTAAAATAAGCGTAATTGAAGCGCCCGCCACCGCCAGCAACGCCTTGCTCACGACGACCATTTTCCTCGGCAATCACCTGCAAAGACAATCTCACCAGCGGTCTCACATCAGCTGCAAGCAATCCATCGCTTCGGGTTACCAATATAACCTCATATTCACCGGCGAGCGATGCCACTACTTGAGTAACCCTGCGATCAAGTTGTCGCGTATAGCGTTCAATTTTTTCCAACAACGCTACTTTTTCCGCATCCCTAAGACTTACTATCGGATCTTCAGGCAAATACAATTGAGTTTGCCGATCCATTACGCCATTACGTTTTGCTATTTGCACGGAATGCATGGCGCCCTGATTAGCAATGGCTCGTGTTGCCTGTGCCGCCGAAACCAGTGCAGGCATACTGATATCATCGGAATAAGCAAAGCCGGTTTTTTCTCCGCTGATCGCACGAACTCCAACACCTTGTTCAATATTGAAGCTGCCTGACTTGACGATACCTTCTTCCAGCATCCAACCTTCCGAGCGGCTATATTGAAAGTACAAATCCGCATAATCAATCTTATGCGTGAGTATTTGGCCCAACACGCGCTGCAATCCTGCAGTATCAATATCGTAGGGCGTCAATAAGCAACGATCTGCAATTGCAATAAACTCTCTGGATTCTGTCATGGATTCAATGGTCATTATATTCCGTTTATGTTGCTCAATAGAGCATGCGCCAGCCGAATAAGGCTGATTCAGTGCACAAAGCACTTTAATTTAACAAGGCTGTAAAGTTCGATGATCCAGCGCTGGCAAATTTGCCCGCAAACTGGTCTGGTAATCCGGGTCAATGGTTGCCACCACTGCACCGGAACCGCGTGGCAGACGCTCCATTACCACCCCCCAGGGGTCAACGATCATGCTATCTCCATTGGTTTCGCGCCCACTCACGTGATATCCCCCCTGTCCGGGCGCAATCACATAGGCCATATTTTCAACCGCACGTGCACGCACCAATACTTCCCAATGCGCTTTTCCGGTAATTGCGGTAAACGCCGCAGGCGCAAGGATAATATCGACATTCCTCATGAGGCGAAACAGCTCCGGAAACCGCAAATCGTAGCATATCGATAAACCGATACGTCCAAAAGGCGACTCCACAGTCACTACTTTGTCTCCCGCTTTAATGGTTTTTTCCTCGGCATAATGTTCTTGCCCCAATTGCAATCCGAACAAATGAATTTTGTCGTAACGCGCAACTTGCTCTCCACTATCCGCATAAACCAGGCAGCTATTATAAACTTTGTCCGGATCCGGTGATGCCAATGGCACTGACCCTCCCACCAACCATATTCCTAAACGTTTTGCCGTATCACTGAGAAATTTCTGGATCTGTCCATCTCCTGGCTGCTCTCGAATCGCCAACTTATCCGTATCTTTCATCCCCATGATACAAAAATACTCGGGCAAGACGACCAGCTTGGCCTGTTGTGAAACAGCATCTTCTATCAGACGCGCTGCTTCTTCCAAATTCGCAGTCACGCTTGGGCCCGAGGCCATTTGAATCGCAGCTACACGAAACCCCTGGTGTTTCTCATTTTCCTTCATAGATCGTTGTTAAGCCATGTACTTTTCTGTGGTAAAACGCTTTGATTATTTGAATCCGCAGCAATATACGAAGTATCGGTAAATTGCGCTATTGAACTCTCATTTTTATCAAGCACCTTTTTCTTTTTTGTTAATTATTCCATATAAAATCATGGATTCATATTATTATGCAGAATTCTAGCATTTACTCTGATAACGTTGTATTTTGATTTTGCTTAACCTTGTCTTAGCAAGGTTGGATTACAATAAAAAATTAACCGTTCAACAATGGACACCACCGATCACTCCCCAGACGCAGCACTGGCTGCGGCCCTACCCTTCAGTCGCTACGCGCAACGCCTGTTGGAAAGCGAACCTGCACAAAAAAATGTATTGCTGAAAACCCTTCAGTTTCCTCTCCAAAAAGTTGAGATGCAAACATTCCTTGCCTCTTACGCCAAACATATCACGGATGAGAAAACTTTACACAGCGTACTACGCAATTTACGCAAACAAACCCTACTTCGTTTATTTATCCGCGACATTAATGGTCAGGCCGATTTATATGAAGTCATGCGCTGCATGACCGAGCTTGCCGAAGTCACGATCAATTTCGCGCTTCAGTACCATGAAAACTGGATGACACAACCTGATCGCTTCGGGTTACCGCGAGGCGAGCATAGCCATAACATTCAACACCTGTTGGTTGTCGCCATGGGCAAACTGGGCGGCGGCGAGCTCAACGTATCATCCGATGTGGATTTAATCTTTATCTATCCGGAAGAGGGTGAAACCGATGGCGCCAAACCAATTTCGAACCATGAATTCTTCGCCCGCCTGGGACGTAAACTGATCGCCAGTCTTAATGATTTTACCGTAGACGGGTATGTATTCCGAGTCGACATGCGCTTGCGCCCACATGGTGAGAACAGTCCGTTAGCCATCAGTTTCCCCATGCTGGAAGAATATTTCATTAAACAAGGCAGGGAATGGGAACGTCACGCCTGGATCAAAGGCCGAATCATCGCCAGCCACGCTGATGCCGAAACCCAATCGATCCTGATGGAAAAAATAGTCAGGCCTTTTGTATTCCGGAAATATCTGGATTTCAACGCGTACGCATCGATGCGCAGCCTGCATGCGCAATTGCGCAAGGAAGTCGAGCGCCGCGAAATGCACGACAATATCAAACTGGGTCCTGGCGGCATTCGTGAAATAGAATTTATCACACAGGTTTTTCAATTAATCCGCGGCGGCCGCGACGTTGATCTGTGCATTCGCCCCACACTCAGTGTCTTGCAACGCCTGAGAAATAAGCAACAACTGCCGGAACATGCGATCACACAACTCATAGATGCTTATCACTTCCTGCGCAAACTGGAACACCGCCTGCAATACCTGGATGATCAGCAAACGCAAACATTGCCCTTGAATCCGGACGATCAGCAGTTGATCGCAAGCAGCATGGGTTTCCGGAGCTATGCCGACTTTATGCATCAATTAAATATTCATCGAAGAGACGTAACGCGTCACTTTGAGCTCATTTTTGCCGCTCCCAAGAAATCGCACACGCACGACACGCTGGCTTATCTGTGGCAGACCAAGGCACAGGATACCTCCAAAACCGAAGCTGCCGCCTCACAATTGAGCACAATGGGATTCACCGAGCCGGAAAAAGTGTCCGAACGGCTCCGGCTGTTTTATCAGAGTACTTTTTATCATCAATTGCCTGAATTTAACCGGCAACAGATCAATACCCTGGTTCCTTTGTTAATTGAAGCAGTCGCCAAGCTCCCACCGATTGAAACCACGCTTGAGCGCATGCTGCAGCTGCTCGAGAAGATCAGCGCGCAAACTTCTTATCTGGCGCTGCTACTGGAGCATCCTCATACCCTGCAGCGGGCCGCGGAACTGGCCAGTATCAGCCAGTGGGCCAGCGACTATCTGGGACGTCACCCCATTCTAATGGATGAGTTACTGCGTCGCGATGTACCGCACCCGGAGCCGGATTGGGCAGCACTCAATCACGATCTTATGTATCAATTGAATCATGTCAATAATCCCAAAAATGACGTAATCGAATGGCAAATGGATGTCTTGCGGCATTTTCAGCATGCGCAAGTGTTCCGGCTATTGGTCACCGATCTGGAAGGCTCGCTATTGCTTGAAACGCTGAGCGATCATCTGACCGCCCTGGCCGATTTGATTCTGGACAATGTATTGAAGCTGGCCTGGGTAGGTTTAAAAAAACGCCACCGGGAGACACCGGCATTTGCGATTATCGGCTATGGTAAATTGGGCGGGAAAGAACTGGGCTATGCCTCCGATCTTGATATGATATTTTTGTATCAGGATGATCATCCCGATGCGGCGGAAATTTATACCAAACTGGGGCAAAGCATCAATGCCTGGCTCACTCGCCACACATCGGCCGGCTTACTGTATGAAACCGATCTGCGCTTGCGCCCGAATGGCGCAACCGGTTTGCTGGTCAACTCGATGGATGCTTTCGCGCAATACCAGCATGAACAAGCCTGGGTATGGGAACATCAGGCATTGACCCGGGCACGTTTCGTAGTGGGCGACCCACACGCCGGGAAAGTGTTTGAAAACACCCGCAAAGAAATTCTATGTAACACACGCGATGTAATCCAACTCAAGCAAGAAATTCTGAAAATGCGCGAGAAAATGCTGGACGTTCATCCCAACCCAACTGCTTTGTTCGATATCAAGCATGATCGCGGCGGTATCATCGATGTTGAATTCATCGTGCAATACCTGGTTCTGGGTTATGCCTGCCAATATCCGCAACTTACTGGAAATATCGGCAACATTGCGCTATTAAAACTGGCCGGGGAACTCGGGCTGATCTCGACCAACACCGCGGAGCAAGTACGCTCGGCGTACCGGGAATTCCGTCGTATCCAGCATCGCCTGAGATTAAATGATGACGCGGACATGACCGGTAACGCACCGAACGATGGACAAACACAGAAATTTGCCCGGGTCGACGGCAGCCATTTGAAAAACGATCGCACGGCCGTGCTGGCGCTATGGGAAGAAGTCTTTGGTCAGAAATAAAGCCCATCCGGCTTAAATCGATCACACTCCTATGTGCGATCCATGCAACGAATAACAATGGCAAGTCGATAAACGGATATTTATTTTGCTAGAATATTCTTAAAATGAAAATTCTGGCACGATTTCTGCTTATGAAGCATCACACACACTGTGTGCCCTAATCAACCAAAAGGAGAACAACAAATGCAACATGCACAAAAAGGTTTCACATTGATTGAATTGATGATCGTTGTCGCTATTATCGGTATTCTGGCTGCAGTGGCAGTGCCTGCTTATCAAAGCTACACTCTAAAAGCACGATTTTCTGAAGTTATCGTAGCAAGCTCTCCTATTAAGTTAGCAGTGGAAATATGTGCACAGAATGGAAGTTGTTCAGCGGGTGCTAACTTTACAGCAATCTCAGTAGCTGCTGGTGTACCCGATGCTGCGGCAATTGCTGCTGGCATTCCCGGTATCGCAACATCTGCAGCAAACTCTCCGTTTGATCCAGCTGGAGTTGCGCTTACAGTTGCAGGTGGCGTAGCAACATTAGTACTCACTCCCAGGGCTGTAAATGGAATTGCTGCAACAGATACCTATCAAATGACTGGCACCCTCGGAGCAGATGGAAAAATAGCTTGGGTCAAAGGCGGAGGCTGTTTAACTCGTGCAGCTGGTGCCATTTGCTAATACAGATTTAGTTTGTAAGGCGCAATGCTTGATGGACATTGCGCCTTTTTCATTTCTCCTTCAGAATATCGAGCACCCCTAAAAACCCAAATAAATCGAATAGTTCTCGCCGAGAGCTTTTGATTTAAGTGACATCTCAAGCTTAATAAAAAGTCCGTAGTATTGATCAACGAGGATTACTCACACTATTCGGGATAATCCATGCGGGATATCTAAGACATCATCAGTAAACATCAACTGCAATTAAGAGAAACATGTAATGCATACTTCCATGATGTTAAATGGTAATTCCTTCGGCAGAAAAGGACACGAAACACACTGGGAAGACCTTGATGAAGCTATCCGTGTTGAAGGATTACTGGCGGGCAAACCTTCGGGTGAAAGTCAAATATCCTTCAAGAAATGGCTGAAAAACCGATCGTCCCGCCCGGTATAAAATAGCAATTCATTGTTGGCTTACTTACGGCTCTGAACACTGCAGCTCATTACGTCAAAATGTGACCATTTTTGTCACATTTGATCGGTTACTTGATACATACCACCCGCACTTGATGAATATCCGTCACGCCCTGCAAAACCTTTTCGATGCCATCCTGTTTCAGCGTGCGCATGCCCTCGCTTAAAGCCGTCACCAGCATTTCCGCCACACGCGCGCGCTCCTGGACATTTTTCTTCAGCGCGTCGCTGGCGGTCATCAGTTCATGCAATCCCACTCGGCCGGAAAAACCGGTGTTATTACACTGATCGCAACCGACCGGTTTATGCAGCACGATCTGCCCGCTTTCATCGCCGTACCGTTCGATCCACTGCTGACGGATTTCTTGCATGGCTGCTTCGGGATCGGCTTTAAAATGATCGATATTCCTAAGTTCCTCGCAGTATTCGTTTAACAGCGCGTTGATCTCCCGTTCGTCGGCCACATATGATTCCTTGCATTTGCACAAGCGCTTGGTCAACCGCTGCGCCAGCACGCCCAGCAACGCATCGGAAAAATTGAACGGGTCCATCCCCATATCCAGCAAACGGATCACCGATTCCGGCGCGCTGTTGGTATGCAGTGTAGCTAAAACCAAGTGCCCCGTGAGCGAGGCCTCAATACCGATGCTGGTGGTTTCCTTGTCGCGCATCTCACCCACCATGATGATATCGGGGTCCGCACGCAGGAACGAGCGCATGATCGCCGGAAAGGTCAGCCCGGCTTTGACGTTAATCTGCACTTGTCGCAATCCCTTTTGGGTGATCTCCACCGGATCCTCCGCGGTCCAGATTTTGGTATCGTCGCGATTGAGATATTTCAGCACCGAGTGCAGCGTGGTTGTTTTACCCGAACCGGTGGGGCCGCAGACAAAAAATAGCCCATAAGGCTTACTGACAATTTTTTTCAGCTCCTCCAGGTTACGCGCGGTGAATCCCATTTTATCCAGCGGAATCGGTTCACCGGCCGCCAGAATACGCATCACGACATCTTCCACCCCACCTGCCGAAGGAATGGTCGCAACCCGCAATTCAATATCCAGTGGCGAAAACTTTCTGAATTTAATCTTGCCATCCTGAGGCCTGCGCTTCTCCGAAATATCCAGATCGCACATGATCTTGATCCGCGTCACCAGCGGATTGCGATAACTGGCCGGAATCTCGATATAGGGCATCAATGAACCATCCTTGCGGAAGCGGATTTTGGTTTTTTCCTTGCCGGAAAAAGGCTCGATATGAATATCCGATACCCCCATCTTATAGGCATCGGTGATGATTTTATTCACCAATTTAACCAGCTCATTGTCCGATGCGGCTGAAGATTCCTCTATGTCGTTGGAGCCCTCTTCAACTTGCTCGTCTCCAAGATTGAAAAGCATTTCATTAATATCACTGGCACCCGCCTCGTCCTGGCTGCTGCCATAAAACTGCTCTACCGTCGCGGTGAATTCACGCTTGGTAGTGACTGCATAAATAATCTTGTGCTTGGGGAAAATCGTGTTTGCAATGCGTTGCGATTTGATCTGTTCCGGATCGAGCGTTAAAACCACCACGCCCTCTTTGGTTTCATCAATCGGTAGCAATGCATTACTTTCAACATAATCTTTTTTAATATTCTTTAGTAAATCCATCGGCTTGATCCGATCGTTCCTAAAAGACTCGTACTTGGCTCCAAAAAATAAAGCCAGTGCCTTGCCGATGAGCGGCAAGGCAATCTGAAACTCATCCGCCAGCACATCTTCCAAATCGCAGCCTTTTTTTCGTGCTGAACGCGTTGCCAGATCAAGTTCCGCAGCGGAAATTACCGCATCGGAAATCAGATAATCATATTTTGATTTAAGCAACCGCACCGGTTGTTGCTGCTGATTAAACGCAGCCGCCAGCGCTTGGCAAATTTCTATGCCCTTCTTCACTGTCGCGGCTGAGAAAGGCTCGTCATTATTGCTGTTAATGACCTGAACCACGCCTGTCAGGTCTTGGTTATTCGGATGCAAGATCGGTACCACCAGCATTTGTTTAGTACGATAACCGGTACGCTTGTCGACATCGTTAGAGAACGTTAGCGAGGGGCTAATTTTTTTTAACTCGGATTTATTGTAAACATCCTCAATATTGATTACTTTCTTCTGCAATCCGGCAAAACCAATAACACTCTTCTCTGATACCGGCATTTGCAAATCCTGAAACGAATCCAGTCCTGTTTTAACCCGTGACACAAAACATGATTTATCTGCACTCAATGAATAAATCGTCAATCGTTCAGCATTAAATAGCGCACAGATATCTTTACTGACTTCCGCCATGATTTCGTCTAAATTATTGGCAGCATTTATCTTGTCGATAACTTTACGGAAATTCGCAATCGCATTCGATCCCTCAGGGGTATTAGAGGTATCTTTTGCCTGATGAGGCGTTAATACAGTTGCATTCATGGCATCACATCCTAAAATTCAAGTAATTGATTATTCTCAAGCTGGCGAGGATGATAACTTTCCATGCACTGGTTGATTTCCTGCATCGTTATTTCAGCTTCGCCGGGTTTTAAATGCGTGATAAATATCTCCGCTGTCCGTTCCAGTTTCTTCAGGTCTTCTGCCAGCAAGCTGGGACAATAATGCCGGGATCTTTGAGCGATGTCCCGCTTCCGATTACAGAAAGCCGATTCAATAATTAAATATTTCAGATTTTCAATTTTATTAACGGCTATCCATAATGCATCATTAGTCGTAGTATCACCGGTGAATACCAGACTGGCTTGACCGGAATCGAGCTGATAACCCACGGCCGGGATGGTATGATTTGCAGGCAATGGCGTGATTCTTCGCTGGTTGAGGCAGATGGTTTGATCCAATGCCAGAGCTTCATAGCGCATATAAGGCATGGTGGCTAGTGGGATTTTTGTAAAATCCGGCCAGAGATACCAGTTGAATAAGTGTTTTTGCAGTATATCCAGTGTCGCCGGTATGGCATGAATGATTATCGGCTTGGCGCGCATGGAACCAACGGTATCCACCAGAAAAGGAATAAAAGCCACATGATCCAGATGTGCGTGCGTCACTAAAACATGGTCAATCTTGATCATTTCTTCGATGGTCAAATTTCCCACTCCGGTTCCTGCATCAATGAGAACATCATCATCCAATAACATGGCCGTGGTGTGCGCCCCGCTTCCCACTCCCCCGCTACATCCGAGAACCCTGAGTTTCAATGTATTGGCCTCAGGAAAACATTATCTAACCAGCAACACGGGAAGGTTTGACAGTTGCATCACTTTGTTCGTTACCGACCCCAGCAGCATACCTTGTATACCACCTTTACCACGCGGTCCCATAACAATCTGATCGTATTGCTTTTCGACCGCAAAACGAACAATCATTTCAGCCGGATTTCCGACAGTAATGTGGTGTTGGTAGGAAATTCCCGCTTGATCCAGTAAATCACGAGCGGATTGCAGGCTTTTTAAGCCTTCTTCCTGATGATATTGTGTGATATCCGATTGATTAATAAATAGCGAGACATTGCCATCGAGAGGATATTGCACGTTCAATAAATGCAATTCCGGTTTTTCCTTATACCAATCCAGTAATTGAATAAACTCACTGACTGTCTTGTCGGAATTATCAGAGCCATCAACAGGTAACAGGATTTTTAGCATGATCAGTCCCTTTATTTTTAATTGCAGCAATCATCAGTTGGATTTTTCTTCATCAACCAAATCAATGACAGGGCCAATCTTGGTCTGCTGTCGGGCAGCCAGCATTTTACCCAGCATAATCACCAGCAAAGCCATTGCCGGCGGCGCAATCCAATGTAGATATTTTGCCTGGGTACTGACCCAATCTTTGGTCGCCACATCGGTGATCGCCATATCGCCCGCAATCCATCCCAGCAGTCCGGCGCCTATCAGAATCGTCACCGGATATCGATCCATGACTCGCATCACCAGCTGACTTCCCCACACAATAATCGGCACACTGATGACCAAGCCAAAAATTACCAGACCCATACTATCCTTAGCCGCACCCGCAATAGCGATTACATTGTCGAGACTCATCACGGCATCGGCCACAATAATCGTTTTAATTGCGCCCACTAAGGTCGTACTGGCATCAACCTCATGCACCTCTGCCGGTTCCGGTTGCAGCAACTTGATACCGATCCATAGCAACAGAACCGCACCAACAATTTTCAAGTAGGGAATAGCAAGCAAACTTAGCGCAAAAAAGATCAACACCACACGTAACCCAATAGCACCGACAACACCCCACATAATGCCCAGTCTGCGTTGATGTTCCGGCAAGCGCCTGCAAGCAAGTGCAATGACAACCGCATTATCGCCTCCCAGCACAATATCAATTGCGATAATTTGCATAACAGCAATCCAGAATTGCGGACTATCAAAAGCCATTTAATCTTTCCCGATTAAAATTCAAATCAAAATCACAAAAAATTTAACCGCCATTTTTCCCTGCCTGATCCTCAACACCAATAAACTTCAGCAGCTCGTTTTTCTGCTGCAAGGTATCGTTATAGCCTAATTCAATCAAATGCCGACAAAAAGGCGCTTCAAATAGCACATAGCTCAGCAAGGTCGATCCATTGGGCCCCATGGCACCAATAGCGCGATATAGAGAACGCATGATCCACGGCAGGGTATGAGCATAGTTCTGTGCAATCTCGTTGATACCCTCGCTGGGCGCAATCATCATTGCTTCAACCGGACGCAGTGAAACACTGTTTTGTTTGAATACTTCAGAGGGAATCAACTTCAGCGTTTCATTAATGCGCAACAAGCGCTCCAGATCAACATCCAGACTGTCGACAAAAATACTGTTCAACGCATGTCCTGCAATCTGCGCAAAAGGTGGGTAACTCGTAGCGCTGGTACGTTTGGGTTCATCGGTTACAGGTTTACGTACACCAATAATCAACACCTTATCGGCGCCCAGATGAAGCGCCGGGCTTATCGGTGCCATCTGACGCATCGAGCCGTCACCGAAATACTCACGATTCAATTTTACGGCCGGAAAAATGAAAGGTATTGACGAAGAAGCCATTAAATGCTCAACCCCGATTTCAACCGGAACGCCCAGCCGCTGCGCCCTTTTCCAAGGCAAGACTTCTCTTGCAGCCTGATAGAACGTAACCGACTGTCCCGAGGTATAGCCCCATGCGGTCAATCCCAAGGCATGTAATGAACCGGAACGGATGCAGTGCTGGATGGTGCGAAAAGAAAAACGGTTTCTTAACAACGCTTCCAAGGGCGCATTATCCAATAAGGAAATGGGATTATGCTGGCCATATTCAGTCGAAATTAACGACAGCAAGCAGCGCAAAGTATTATGAACCACACCGACCAGATCAGAGCGATAAATCTGATCTACGTGAAAATTTGACCAAACATCCTCTAACTGCGCTACACCTTCAGAAAAATTGTTGGCCGCAACGGCTATACTGGCAGCATTGATAGCCCCTGCTGATGTTCCACAAATAACAGGAAACGGATTACGCGACTTATCCGGCAATAATTCCGCAATAGCGCGCAATACGCCTACTTGATAAGCTGCGCGTGCCCCCCCTCCGGTCAGTACAAGCCCAACCTTTGGCGTGCCTAGATCATGCTTTTTTTCATGCACGGACTGCAGATACTAACTTCACTCTTTCCAATGCATCCTGCAAGGTTTCTTCCGGTAAGTTATTAAGCGAACTGGATAAAATTTTCGCTGCCTGGCAAGCCGATGCGGGCAACACAGCACTATCCAATTTGGCTACAAACATGGCCGCGGCCCCTGTGGTATCCAGCAAGCATTGACGCTCATTCATTAAAATCTCCATCTCTTCACGTAACATGGAAACTTCCCGTCCTTTCAGTATAGTATTGGGCATATATTATTCCTTAAAACATTGATACAGTATGCAACCTATGCAATCTTTCAAGCAATATATCAGAACTATAATTCATTTAAGCTTTAAACTCTGTGCGGTTTGTCACGCTATTCCTTCAATTTCATGACTCATTAATCAGAAATCATTTTTCGTTACATACTATGGACAAACATTTAGCTGCTGAACTATACCCCGAAATCGAGCCTCATGGTCAAGGAAGATTACCCTTGGATGAAATTCACACCATGTATTGGGAAGAATCCGGAAACCCTGCCGGAATTCCCGTTATCTTTCTGCACGGTGGCCCCGGAGCCGGATCAACCCCAGCGCACCGGCGTTTCTTTGATCCGACCTATTATCGCATTGTAATTTATGATCAAAGAGGTGCAGGACGCTCTACCCCCCTCGGTGAAATTCGCGAAAATACGACCCCTCACCTGATTAACGATCTGGAATTACTCAGACAACATCTGGAAATTGATCGATGGTTGGTATTTGGAGGTTCCTGGGGCAGCACATTAGCGATTGCCTACGGCGAAGCACATCCGGAACGCTGCCTGGGGTTTATTCTGCGGGGAATTTTTCTTTGTCGCAAACAGGAGATCGACTGGTTTCTTTACGGACTTCGCAATTTATTTCCCGAAGCCTGGCGTGTTTTGGTTGCACCGCTATCAACAGAGGAACGCAACGATATTCTTGCGGCTTACTATCAGCGCCTGATGAGTCCTGATCCAGCCATACATTTGCCCGCCGCGCGCACTTGGAGCACTTACGAAGGTTCGTGCTCCACACTGTTGCCCAATCCCGCCACGATCAGTTATTTTGCCAGCGATACTGTCGCATTGGGTTTGGCACGCATGGAAGCACACTACTTTAGCCATAACATTTTTTTGCCGGAAAACGCTTTGCTGAGAAACGTACATAAACTGCACAACATTCCCGCCACCATTGTGCAAGGGCGCTATGATGCGGTCTGCCCAATCGTCAGTGCGGATGATCTACATCAGGCCTGGCCACAAGCTGAATATATCATTATTGATGACGCCGGCCATTCGGCATGGGAACCCGGCATACAATCGGCTCTGGTCAGGGCCGCCGATCAATTTAAAATCAAAATCAAGTAACGCAAATACTTACTTTACAAGACATAACTGTATATCAGTTAGAGAATTAAAGATGCAAGCCACACTCGGTCTTGGGCTTCCCAGCCCAACGACCGCAGCGACCTTCACCTTTCACAGTGCAATGCGTGCAACCTATCGAGGAATACCCCTCAGCCACAAGCGGGTGGAAAGGTAATTTATGCTCAAGGATATAGGCGTCGCGTTCTTCACGAGTCACATCAATCATCGGATTAAATTTAATAATTCCCCGCCGTTCTTCAAAAATGCTCAAACTTGCACGATGATCCGTCTGCCAGTTCATCAAACTTGACACCCAAACATCATAGTTGGGCTTGATTTCTTCCAATGGGCTAATTTTATTTATCGTACAGCAGAAATCAGGATCCACTTCATACAGTTTTTCTTTCTTGCTGTACCAGTGCTGATAGGCATCCGCTCTCAGGTCTTTGACTTTAAGATGATATAACCCGATCAAATAATCGCGATATAACAAGGTTTCCGTAAAATGAAAACCCGTATCTACAAAAAAAATAACCTGTTCCGGACGGATACGGGAAATAATGTGCAAAAAATAAGCAGAGGTTGCTGCAAAAGAGGATGTCACCATCACTTTCTCAGGATGAAAATCAACATAGAGATTGCGCAAGCGCTCCTCAAAATTGAGCGAGCGGTAACGATCATTTAATTCGCTAATAGCTTGCACGCTTAGCCCGGCACTATTGGTGTTATCACTTTTTTGCATTACAGCAGCTACTTCAGACATAAAATTCTCTCCAATATCACGAACTCAGACTCCCTCACCCTGGCATCACGACACCCATCGCAAATATTCTTCGCGTAAACGCATATAAGTATGAAGTATCTCCCTACCTAGCTGCAAAATACCGAGTATCCACTAGGCTGTCAAACACATTACTCCTGTGTCCGGAAAATGGTTTTCCGATTCAGATCACCCCACTTCTTATTTAATGCCTCATTTCCACTCATTCTCACAAACTTAATGCTACTGCAATCTTGCTGACATCGGCATGTCATGGTCGCTTGCTAGCATACCCCTCGCATACATCACACTCGTCACATACGTGATGTGTGCGAATACGAATGATGCATTATTGAGCACATTCGGTACTTGTAATGTGCTTGGTAATACTTTAAAAACACATCGGAGATTTCACATGAAAATGCAAAAAATGTCTTTATTGTCTCTAGTTGCTGCCTTGTTGTTGGTTAGTTTCAATGCAATGGCTGCATGCGGGGATCAAGTTCTAACCAAATTAACCGCACCTGCCTATGCAAATCTGAATGCCCTATTGACACCGGCACAAGTAACAAAATTCAAAAACAAACTGAATGGGGTTACAGGGGCACCTACTTACAACTCATTACTCAATGAAGCTAACACAGTCGCCGCACTGATAGCGAATGGCCGTGTTCTGATCACGCTCCCCGATGGAACTGTCGTTGTTGATACCTCTAAAGGAGCAAACAATACCTATGCCAATTTTCAAGCTAAAACAATTAATGAAAACCACAATTCCCGCATCGCGATCTTAGATGCACAGTTATGGGCTTGTGGCGTGGGCTTGGAAACCAAAACCAGCACATCAACAGGCGACGTGGAAGTTTACTTGGCCAAACGCCTCGGTGCTTATTTGAACAGTGCAGGAACCGTAAGACTTTCCCATAAATAATCACAGTTCTTCATTGAGCATTCAGCTCGCAAGAGTGGATTGCAATCGATAATCCACTCTTTTCGCGACTGCACCAGCTTTTCCCTATGCAGTTAATCTGATAATATAAATAGAACCAACGACTTACATCTATTCCGGATCAAGCAGATACAAATTTCCAGAATTTCTGATTGCTAGTCTGCATGTTTGACACTTCATCCAGTTTTAGGTATTTTTAAAAAGGCGTCTGTTTTTCCTGCGCGCTGCTTCATTACAATCCGCATCAATGTAGTAGCATAATTATTAAATATCGTTGTTCAAAATATGAGTTCACATTGTGCTCAAATAACAATGAATCTTTATGAAAAATATACTTGTTATGAAATCACAAAAAACCTATCCGTTTTATTTTAATTTTCTGCTGCTGATAAGCGCAGTTCTTTTTCTGACCGCAACGCCTGTTACAGCAAATAAATCCGTTTATGGCTATCTTGAACCGGTAACGCTGGCACCTGACGAGGTTACGCTGACGGCAAAGCTGGATACAGGTGCGGAAACTGCTTCAATATCCGCAACAGATATTCATTTATACGAAAAAGAAGGTGAAGCGTATGTGAAGTTTAAAGTCTCTCATCCCGAATTGGAACAGACACTCCACTACAATTTACCGATTGTTCGCTATTCAAAAATAAAAAGACGTGCCATTGATGGTACTCAAGCTCAAAAATATCATTCACGTCCTGTCGTAAAGATACAAATTCATTTTGATGGCAAACCCTATAACATCATGGTCAATCTGATTGATCGTTCCCGTTTCTCAACACCATTGCTGTTGGGCAGAAAGGCATTAGAGAAAGTTGACGCCATTGTTGACAGTACTGTGGCCAATACGCTCTTAGTCAAGAATAGAGGCTATTACTAATACCTATATAACACCGACCTCCGGCAGGTGGTTAATGACTAAGGAACAACCGGGAGTATTTAGCACGAATACGCATCATTGGCGGCATGGCATTCAAATCATTCAGTAGCTGAATCGGTTTTATTAAAGAATAAGTTCCACGCAAAATTTCTCGTGAAGACTTTTAAGTATGAGTAAGGCATTTACCAAGGAAAACGAAGACGACGATGACCTGGACGACACACCGAAATTACCGCAGAGTATAAAGAATTACATTACGCCAGGCGGGTATCAACGATTGAGGGATGAATTCGATCAGTTGTGGAAAGTGGAACGCCCGGAATTGGTAAAAACTATTACCTGGGCGGCTTCCAACGGGGATCGTTCAGAAAATGGTGATTACATTTACGGTAAAAAGCGCTTGCGTGAAATTGATCGCCGCTTGCGTTTCTTATCCAGACGTCTGGATAGTGCAGAGATAGTTGATCCCTCACAGCGTGGCGAATGCGATCAGGTTTTTTTTGGCGCTACTGTAACAGTCTGTAATGCCCAAAACGAGAAACAAACTTACAGTATTGTTGGCATGGACGAAGCGGAGCCCGGGTGTGGTCGCATCAGTTGGATTTCACCGTTGGCCAAGGCGTTGCTCAAGGCTCATGAAGGTGATGTGGTGACGTTGCATACTCCGGGTGGGGTGGAAGAACTGGAGGTGATTGAGGTTCATTATCAAGCGTTATGAGATATAAATGCACCCGGTTATAAATGGTACGTATCGAAAGAATTGACCGCAAGCAATAAGTAAAAAACCAAAGCAAGCAGCCATACGTGCAACTGACACTACCATAGAGACTGCTGCACATCCGTGTATAGAAACCAAGACGCACCGCGAGTTAACAAAAGTCTGTTTTGGTTATACATTCATTCTCTACGCCGCAAATCAACCAAACTTACCCGTAATGTAATCCTCGGTAGCTTTCTCTTTGGGCGTGGTGAAAATCGTATCTGTTTCACCGAATTCGACTAATTTCCCTAAATACATATAAGCAGTAAAATCGGAAACGCGTGCTGCCTGCTGCATATTATGTGTGACAATAACGATGGTGTAATCTTGTTTAAGTTGAAAAATAAGCTCTTCAATATGCGCGGTGGAAATCGGATCCAGCGCTGAAGTTGGTTCGTCGAGCAACACCACTTCGGGTTTCACGGCAATGGTGCGGGCAATACACAAGCGTTGTTGCTGCCCGCCGGAAAGACTCATGCCACTTTGATTCAGCTTATCCTTAACTTCCTCCCATAGCGCGGCTTTGCGTAATGCCCATTCGACTCGTTCCATTAATTCGCTACGGTTTAAGCTTTCATATAACTTCACGCCAAATATCACATTATCAAAAATGGACATAGGAAAAGGCGTCGGTTTCTGAAATACCATACCCATCTTAGCGCGCAGGATATTGATATCGTGATTCTTATCAAGAATATTGACGCCATCCACCATAATCTCGCCCCGAGCCACCTGGCTGGGGTAAAGTTGATACATGCGGTTGAGCGTACGCAATAATGTCGATTTTCCGCAGCCGGAGGGGCCAATAAATGCGGTAATCTTTTTCTCCAGAATATTCATACTGACTGACTTGAGTGCATGGTGCCTGCCATAGTAAAAGTTTAAATCGTTGATGGTCACTTTGGCATCATCTCGTTTTGCTTGATTGGTATTCATCGTAGCCTTAAATTCAGACACTTCTTCCGTAATTTGCGGATGCTCGTGCGATCCCAATAATTTACTGTAGAACAATATTTGCTGGTTTCTCATATTCATTACCTGTTGTTTTATGTATCTGTCTTTTCATCAGTAATCCGGTAATTGGCGGTAAAAAATCTTCAGACCGGCAATTTATTCTTGCGCAAGAAAAAGCGCGCAATGATATTGAGCCCCAAAACGCTCAATGTAATCAACAATGCTCCAGCCCATGCCAATTCCTGCCATGATTCATACGGACTCATGGCAAACTGGAATATCACTACCGGCAAATTTGCCATCGGTTGATTCATGTCCACAGTCCAGAACTGATTATTCAGCGCCGTGAAAAGCAACGGCGCAGTTTCTCCACTGATACGCGCAATTGCCAGCAGCACACCGGTCAATATGCCTACTTCGGAAGCACGCCAGGTCACCAGCGTAACCACTTTCCATGGTGGCGCGCCTAAAGCTGCTGCTGCTTCACGAAGGCTGTCCGGAACAAGTCGCAACATATCCTCCGTGGTACGCACGACAACCGGAATGACAATGATTGACAGCGCCAGAGCGCCCGCCCAGCCGGAAAAATGGCCAACCCTGGCCACATAGACGGTATAAACAAACAATCCGATAACGATAGACGGTGCAGATAGCAAAATATCGTTAATAAAACGGGTCACTAAGGCTAACCAGCCGTGCTGACCAAACTCAGCCAAATAGGTGCCCGCCAGGATACCCATCGGGGTACCGATCAAAGTGGCCAGTGTTACCATCATCAAGCTGCCAATAATCGCGTTGAGCAATCCACCCGCACCGCCCGGCGCTGGTGTCATTTCGGTAAAAAGCGCGACACTGATGCCATCCAGTCCCTTTCCGATCAGGACAAACAATATCCAGAACAACCAGAACAGGCCAAAGATCATAGCCAAGACAGAGAAAGTCAGATGAAGAATATTGATCATGCGTCTTCGAGTATAGATCGGAATCATACAAACCTCTACGTAGCAACACCTTCTCGTTTTTTCAACTGTATTAACAACAGCTTGGAACAAGCCAACACTACAAAGGTGATAAAGAACAGAATCAAACCCAACTCAATCAAAGCCGAGGTATACAATTCCCCGTCAGCTTCGGTGAATTCATTGGCCAACGCCGAAGCAATGCTGTTTCCGGGCATAAAAAGGGAAGCGTGTAACTGATGTGCGTTACCAATCACAAACGTAACCGCCATGGTTTCACCTAATGCTCGTCCAAGCCCGAGCATAATCCCGCCGATAACACCGCTTTTGGTATAGGGCAAGACCACATTCCAGATCACTTCCCAGGTCGTGGCACCAAAAGCATAGGCTGATTCCTTTAGCATGGAAGGCACAATCTCGAACACATCACGCATGACGGCAGCGATAAAAGGAATCACCATGATTGCCAGTATAATGCCGGCAGCTAACATGCCTATTCCCATAAAAGCGCCTTCAAACAAAAATCCAATGCCCGGTAAATCTCCTAAAGTATTCTGCAACCAAGGTTGCACTGTGGCGGCAAAAAACGGGGCAAATACAAACAAACCCCACATGCCGTAAATAATGCTGGGAATTCCGGCCAGGAGTTCTATCGCCGTTCCAAGCGGGCGGCGCAACCACGGGGGGGATAGTTCCGTCAGGAACAGTGCGATACCGAAGCTCACGGGAATACCGATCGACAGTGCAATGATTGCGGTAACCAAAGTGCCCACAATCGGCACCAACGCGCCGAATTGCTCTGTAACCGGATTCCACTCCGAACTAATAAGAAAGTTAAAACCAAAAGTCTTAATGGTAGGCAGGCTGCCCACGACAAGCGAACCTATCAGCGCAACCAGCAGAACTAAAACGATCACGGTAAAAAACCACGTTGTTTTTTGAAATAACTGATCCAGTAGCTGTTGCCTTTTTAGCTTTGCTATGGAAATAATTTTTGGCATTGATCGTTGTATATAACTGTAATGGCTAGACACATGTTATTTTCATGAGCTACTCGCTAACCGTGTATATCGCGCGACCATCTTTACCTTTGATATTGGCTTCCCACGAGGTTTTAATCAAAGCAACCAGATTGTCGGGCAGCGGAATATAATCCAATTCCAGCGCCGTAAGATTGCCATGCGCATAGGCCCACTCAAAAAACTTTAATACTTGCATTGCTTGCGCCGGTTTACTCTGAGATTTGTGCATTAGAATAAAAGTAGCGCCGGTAATCGGCCAACTGCCTGAGCCTGGTTTATCAGTAAGAATTTCGTAAAATCCGGAATCTTTATCCCATTCAGCATTAGCAGCGGAAGCCCTAAAACTCTCTTCGGTAGGCAATACATAATGACCTGCCAAATTTTGCAGCTGCACATAATGCAGTTTGTTTTGTTTTACGTAAGCCGCCTCGACATAACCAATCGAATTCTTGATTCGCTTCACGAAATTGGCCACGCCTTCATTGCCTTTCCCACCAGTACCTGTTGGCCAGGCCACTGAAGTCGCTGCACCTACTTTAGTTTTCCATTCCGGGCTCACTTTACTTAAATAATCAGTAAATAGGAAAGTAGTACCGGAGCCATCCGCGCGATGAACGATCGCGATATTGCTGGCGGGTAAAACAATGCCCTCATTTAGTGCAGCAATGGATGCATCATTCCAACGCTTGATTTTTCCCAGGAAGATATCGGCCAAAACTTTTCCGGTTAATTTAACCTGACCCTCCTCGATTCCTTCAAGATTGGTAATGGGCACAACGCCACCCAGCACCGTCGGAAATTGTGTCAAGCCATCCTTCTCCAGCTCTTCCCGTGTCAGAGGCTTGTCAGATGCCCCGAAATCCACAGTCCTGGCCTTGATTTGCTTGATACCGCCACCGGAACCAATGGATTGATAATTCAGTCGGATGCCTGTCTCTTTATGATACTTATCCGCCCACTTGGCATAAATCGGATAAGGAAAGGTGGCGCCCGCACCGGTAATATCAGCGGCGGTAGCAATCGCTGTACACAATAGCGCTGTAGTAGCTGCCAATACATGAAAAAAGTGCAATCTCATTTGAATGCTCCTATCGCGAACCTAGATCTGGAATAAGATGAAATCTTAATCACTTGATGTGACAGAGTGATGACAAATAGATTGCTTTTGAGAATCCTCTCAGTAACTGCAGGCAAATAGCAGGCTGAGAGGAAAAGCAGTTAGAAGATAGTAAAACATAGAACCCAATTCAACACGCCCACGATCTCCAGGATTGTTGTGACACTTTAAACCATCCAAGTGCTTGGGTTAAGCGGTTATTTTCCAATGCATCGAGAGGGAAGCATAGAAATTTTCTTGAGAAGAAATTACGGCAGCACGATGAATACACAATTTTAATATTCATAAATTTTATTACGTGATACCGAGGGTTTATTTTTCGACGAAGGTTTCGTATTAAAGCGATGTATTTTATTTCCAGGCTTATTGCAAATAATGCCAAACAATAAATAGGCAGAATAAAGATAAAGCCCCATAAACAAGCCTGAAATACTTCCCCAATCCACGGTCAGCTCATAAAATGCAATGCTGGTGATGATACTCAACAACACGAAACCCATGGATGCAGCTACTCGCACCAGTAAATTATCAATTTTCATGCATGGCTCCTAATGTAAGCGTGTTAAGTGATTATTCCCCGACCGGATCCAACCGTTTATTGGTAATGATCATGGTCTTGTCATTTCCGGTACCGGAATGCTGGATGTTTACAAACAACGTATGCGGATCCTTACCAAAATAGATACCGGTACCTTCCGCAGCAGCATCTTTCAATGAAGCAAATAAATACACACCATCACTGAAACCATCCCCATCTTCATCCGGCAACGCAACCCAGATATCACTGTTGGGGTTATCCTCAACAATCCATAACTTACCGTCCGGGCTGCGCGCCAGATTGTCGGGTCGCATGAACCCGGTTACACCAATGGCTGTACTTGTGGGCTTAACTTCATAGGGTACATTCACGCCAGGCTGGACGAAATAGCTCACTATCGGAATGGCTGCCAGTTTAATAGCCAATATTGCACCAGGGCCATTAGTGTTGATCGGATCGTTAGCATCCTCACAGGTCAATGCTGCAAACAAAGTATGCTCGATACGCTCCAAATCCTCCGGGCGGCAAAAAGGTGTAGCGCCTACAGCTTGAGCAGCAACCCTGGCATTGACCTGCACTTGATTCATATCCAGCGCAATCCATTCAGCCTCGCCGGTTTTGACACCGTTTTTCACGCGTAAAACATATAGCTGACCCCTGCTCAAATCACCATAGGTGTGCGGTACAAATTTGTAAATGGAACCCGTTTTAGTTTCATCGATAACGTAGACGTTGCCTTCATCGTCAATTTCAATACCTTCATGAGAGAGTGATCCCAACATGGGCCGAACTTTGATTTCTGCTGCGGTGGTCGGATCGTTCTTGGCGAATATTATTTCGTATAACATGCCGCTTTCTGCATCAGGTGCCTCAGGATCAGGCAGGGCGGCTGATATGGTTTCCTCCGCGAAAAGAAGTGTCTGCCAGGGCGTCCACACCAAACCATCCAGCCCTTCCCAATCATGACGTTGCGCCAGAATATCAGCCTTGCCGGTTTGCAAATCCACAATGGAAACGGCGCCCCCGGCATAAGGCGCAAGATCGGGTCGCACTTCATGGGTACGATATAAATAGCGGCCCGCATGTTTTCCCGTTTCATTGACGGTATTCATGTCGGGTAAATCATTCGATCCAGGATAAATATCCAGATGACGCTCGTCTGCAATAATATGTTGCGTAAAACCTTTGGGAATAACCCACGGCTCGCTATCGAGAATGCGTGGATCGGTTGTTGTTTGCTCATAAGCAGAAGCTGCGATTGGTTTGAAACTCATGGGACCATCTACCAGCACCGCTTCAGCATAAACCCATGTAGTCAACACGGCACAAACCGGTAGTGCCCAAGTTGATTTATTCATGAATTTCTCCTGAAAATTAAATTACATTTGATTTATCGCCGGACAATCAGTTTACTGTCGTCACTGCCGCAACTATATCGACCTAATATGAAGCGCTGATGTCAACTAAATGAATTTTTCATGAATGCTTGATGTCGTTGAGACTCGCTAGTACCAACCGGTTCAGCCTCTCCGAATTATTCTTAAGGTTGCCTCTAATCATTCAGAGTTCTAAACAAGACGAGACGGGGTAAGCTGGGGATCCGCAGAACGAATGCTCGCAAATTTGCGATTTCTAGAGATGCCCTTAAATAAAAAAATCGCTGGTACCCCGAAAGGCAAATCCAGCGATTTCTTCTCCACGAACAAGTTGGTGCTACTGATCGAAAACTTCAATGCATGCGTAACAGCAACAAAGTATTCAAGACAAACGCATATTAATTAATTAAAATTAAATGTCCATTCTCTGGTCCAATCGTCGTTCTCATCCTTGAATGCACCTACATAATCGACTGCGGTGAAGAAAGGATCATTCACTGCGACTCCACCCAAGGTTAGCGGTGAGCCGGAGGCTGGCAAATAACCGCTCAGCAAAGGATCGCCCTGTTGATTCTCGGATTGAGACAAGAACCAATCCGCTGTTGCAAACGTAGCACCTTCGCCATCCGCAAAGTTGCCGGTGCAATTAACAAATGAATTTTGTATGGTCAAAGTGCCGCTTAAGCTGCCAGGAGTACCTGCATGGGCAAAAGTTGCCGGACCATCAATCGTTAAACATGACGAGAATCCACCCACAATCACAGAATTCCAGATATTGACACCGGTTCCACGACGCAACAATACACCTTCCACAGCACTACCTGTTCGACCGAGAATGGTCATGTTGGACAAAATTGGCTGAGCGCGGGGAGTACTGCCATTGTCGACTTCGTTGTTATCAGCTTCAATCCCGCGATCACCTGAATCCGCCGCTTGCTTGATTAAAATAAACTGCGCACGACCTTGCCAGCCATTGGTCCAATCGAGAGAATCGTCACGGATGTTCGTCAACACCAGATGCTTCATTTGCACCGTGCCACCGAAAACTTCGATACCGTCATCCAAACCTGCGTGCACCTGCACGTAATCAACAATCGTTCCTGAACCCACGCCATTAAACGTCAAGCCGTTAAGCTCCTCATCCTGACGAACCGCATCACCGGCAAAAAGAATTTGTACATATTTAAGCACCCCGCTGTTATCCGCAGGATTATTACCGCCATAAATCTCGGTGGTAACCGCCTCGAAAGGAACTTCGCACACGGGTACACCTGCATTACATCCGTTAACCGGTGCATTACCTGCCAGGACCAGGCCGGCCCACTCGCCTGCATCCTGACCCACTGCGCCCGTCATGACGATGGGATTGTCCGGTGTACCTTCAGCCAGAATTCTTGAACCCCGTCTGATCCACAGATAAGCCTTATCCAGACCGATGATATTGGTCCCCGGATTAACTGTTAAGGTAGCACTTTGGGTATTATCACCGCCCACATAGACCGGTCCCTCGAGTACCCACACAATGTTTTTTGTCAAAGTGACATTGGTTGTAATCGTGCCGCTCAAGATGCAGGAATTCGCTGTCGGGCCGGGTAGCGCAAAGCTAGGACAACCCGTAAATGCATTATTAACCAGTTGATCGATCGTAAAACTCATCGGATTCGACCCAGGCACCAATTTCAACTTGGCATAAAAACTGTCGGCCCCGACCGTCACCGTAGCAACATGCACTGAACTCGTATCAGAGTCAAACACGTTACGCTGTCCTGTTGTGGGTGCAATAGGATTGGCCGCAATCAACTGCAATCCGTCTCCCACAAGTTGTAGTTGAGCGCTGTAGAATGCCGACGATCCGCCACTCAAAACTTCAACCACGGGAAGGTCAACAATGCCCGATGCCGGATCGTATGTGGCCGTTGCCTGTACATTGAGTGCAGCAGCACTCAACAACACTGCTGACACAGTCATTAATTTTTCTTTTATATGTTTTAATTTGAACATGATTTACCCACCTCCAAGTTTTAAATAGGTAAGCAAATCTAACAGGCCAACATGACAGGGATATTACATTCCCATGTAAATTAAAAATTCGGTTAACTGAGAAAAGGAAAGGATTTTCGGCCGGATTTATTCCCTGTAATCGCAAGCCGTCCCGATTGGAATGTGTGCAACTAAGATGGGCCTCGGATACGCCATAAGACAGCCAGCAAGCTGCCGATCAACGAATGCATGAGCGCCGAAACCGCACCTGCAACGGGCGTCAACAGCAGCACTGGAAATGCCTGTTTAGCCAGTACAATGGCCAAACCGGAATTTTGCATGCCCACTTCAACCGCAATCGTGCGCGCGGTTTGCAACTGGCAACCGAGTAGTTTTGCCAAGTGATAACCAATGAAAAAGCCACTCCCATGCAGCAAGGCTGTCGCAAGAAGCAATTCAGCGCCATGATTGAGAATGGACTCCGCATGAGCTGCAAACACTATGGCACAGATTACGCATACCCCCAGCACTGACAGCAAAGGTGCAACTGGCATTACGCTTTGCACCAATCGAGGCACCCAACGATTGAGCAGAACACCCAGAACAACCGGTAGTATTACCACTTGCAGCGTCTGCTTGAATAGCAACCAACTATCCACCGGAACAAGCGCGCCGGCAAACAATTGCGTGAGTAACGGCGTCAGCACGACTGCAGCCAAAGTGGAGCAGACCGTCATGACAACGGAAAGCGCAACATCCGCCTTGGCAATATAAGTCACCAGATTTGAAGCCGTGCCGCCAGGGCAACAACCCACCAGAATCAGACCGACCGCAAAATAATCGGGCAAACTGAGCGTATACGCTATGCCGTAAGCTAACGGCGGCATGATGGAATATTGTGCCGCAAAACCAATGGCTACAGTTTTGGGCATGCGAGCAATGCGGCGGAAATCATCGAACGTGAGCGTCAGGCCCATACACAGCATGACAAACGCCAGAATTAACACTACGACGGAGCCTTGATTCAGAAAAATCAGCCACTCCGGCCAAATTAATGCGGCCGCGCACAGCACAATCATCCATAGCGGAAATAACAGCGTTAGTTTTTGCAACATGCTTACCGGATACTGTTCATAGTGGCTGTAGAGCCGGGTTCGCAAGCCAATCAATAAGCATTCGCAAAAGAGATAATCGATTCATCAGATACATCAGTAACCCGGTAAAGTGAAAGGAATTATGATCCGGCGACACTCTACATGAAGTTGGCGCTTAACAACTAATTAAAATCTTATTATTTTCTGCCATCAATAAACGGGGTGATGATACGCACCGAGGCGATCAAGCACAGTCAATCAAGGGCCATCACAAATCAACTCTAACGTGAAGCCAAAATAGTAAAGGTCGCTTCACGATTCAAGCGACCTTTTATAGATCACCACAGATCAGCACCACATACCAATCCGATAGTTTTTTGAGCGATTTGTCAGGCTACCGGGAAATCCGTCGTCACATTTACCCCGACCAACAACACCGCATCACCTTGCGTGTAGGTGTGGAAATTTCCGTGAACGCCGCCATCGGTCCAACCGCTGCTCAACCCAACCACGCTATCTCCTGCGTTACCTTTGATCTTCAAAGTATCCGTCTCTTGCGACAGATCGATAACATCCTGCGCCGTCAAGGTCAGCATGTTATCTCCGACTCCATATAAACTAATGGTTTCAATTCCATGAATGTTATCGATCACGCTGGACAGATCGAGATTGTATCCGCTGCCGGCCAATCCCAGGATATCAGTACCCAACCCACCATCAACAAATTGAAAATCATCGCCCAAGATGCGGATGTAATCATTACCCGCTCCGCTATTAAACGAATCCGCACCACCGCGGCCGATCATGCGGTCGTTGCCATCTCCACCCTCAAAACTCTCCGCAACTGAAGTGCCGGTAAAATTATCGTCTCCTGGTGTACCGGGAAAATCCACGTCATTACCGGTAAAATCGCTGCGACCGAAGATCACGTAACTGGAACCATATGAATCAGCACCTGGAGCACCGATCATTAAATCATCAAAGCCATCGCCATTGACGTCCCCCGCACCACTAACCCATGTACCAGATTCATCATCTTCTTCCGCTCCGTCCAGACGAATACTGTTACTATTGTCAAGATCGGACAACGTTATCTCAGCGTCAAATCCCGAAGCTTTGCCAAATAACACATAACTAGAACCAGAGTCACTGCCGTTTGGATCAGCATTAGGAACACCAATAATCAAATCATCAAAGCCATCGCCATTGACATCCCCTGCACCACTGATTACATTGATAAAAACAAATCCATTATCTATCCCCTTCAGACGAAAACCATTACTACCGTCAATCTCGGATAAGTTCATCGTGGCTTCAAAACCGGACGCTTTACCAAAAACCACATAATTATTTGGATTGCCGCTGAATGAACTATCGCTGACAATCACGTCATCAAAACCATCGCCATTGACATCTCCCGCAGTGCTAACACTGCTACCCAACCGATCACCTAGCGCTATACCATCAAAACGAAAACCATTGCTGCCGTCCAAATCAGACAGATTCATTGCGGCTTGAAACCCCGAAGCTTTGCCAAACACCACGTAACTGGAACCGGAGTTACGCCCGTTTAGATCGTCGCTAGGCATACCAATAATGAAATCATTAAAACCATCGCCATTGATATCCCCTGCATCGCTGGCCGATCCTCCAGATGCAAAACTCCCTGGAACTTCATTTATACGAAAACCGTTACTGCCATCCAGATCGGACACATTCGTAAGCGCATCAAAACCTGATGATTTACCAAACACCACGTAACTAGCCCCCGAATATCCATCGTAGGGATCATAACCCAGAGAGGTTATAATCAAATCATCAAAGCCATCGCCATTGATATCTCCTATACCGCTGAATGATTTAGCTGAGAAATCAGAGCCTTTTACCCCATCTATGCGGAAACCCGTATCCTCATCAAGGTCAGATAATTTCAATTTGGGGTTGAAATCTTCAGGTTTTCCAAATATCACATAGGCTGAGCTATTTAAGGAATATGAATATGAACTCACAAATCCCGTAATAAGCGCTACGTCCTCAAAACCATCTCCATTAATATCACCGACTCCTTCGACAAAACTTTGACTCTTACCTCCGTAAATCTCAAAACCATTTTCACCGTTCAGAGTATCCAAGTCCATTGTGGCACTGAAACCCGATTCCTTGCCAAACACAACGAAGCTTCCATGATAGTTTTTCTGAAAAATATGCCCAATTCCCACATCGTCAAAACCATCCCCGTTAATATCACCTGCACTGCTAACAGAGAGACCATCAAGATAATGAGAGCTGACAGCACCATTTGTACCCCCATTCAAACGAAATCCATTGCTGCCATCAAGGCTTGATAAATTAATACTATTTATTGTCATTTTTTGCCCCCAGATTAAGAAAATATTTGCCGGTAATCTATCATTAATGAAATGTTCATCATCATCTTTGTCTTAAACTGAATTAACTGATGATTGGATTGCTTATCAACAGAATATTCCATCGCATACCGCAAATCGTTAATTTAAATTATTTTTATAAGAATATTTTGACGAGATCAGGCACTGTGGCACAAAAATACTTTAATGACAATTCAGATAATTCTGACTGTATGCGTAGGTTTTAAAGAAGCTTGAGGAATGCTTGGAAAACAGCGGAAAATTTGCTGAAAAACGCATTCTCTGCAGAAGTTGTCGTATCAAGGCAGATCAGATATTGCACACTTATATTTGTAAAGACTGAAAGCAAAGCAATTAAATAAATTTTGATGAATGGTTTGCTCAACTGACCTTAACGCTCTTGTTAAAATCTAAACACACCCTTCATTTTCATGGATTCTAATGATTTCCCTTAGAGATCAACAAGGGTTTCCCCAGTATAAGAATCAAGGGTTTCCCGATTTATTTCCGATGCCGGAGTCATTAATATGTACTCAATCGTTGAAATTTATTTCGGAGGCAAAAATCATGAAAACTCAAAAAACTATTACAGCAATATCATTAATCGCTGCTTTATTTTTTGTCGGCCTGCCCTTCGGTTCTGCAAGTGCTGAAGAAATTTTAACTGCACAAGAACATCTGCAATTGGCAAAACATCATGAACTTTTATTAAAAGAAGCTGAAGATAAGTTGGTACAACATAAAGCTGCGTTGGAAGATTATGAAGACAGGCCTTATTACTATGGTCGTAGAGGTCAGGATTTTCAATCACATGAGAAAGCCAATATTCGTGAATATGAAAAAATTGTAGCTGAGAATAAAGCTCAAGTAGCGATACATTACAAATTAGCGGGTGAGAGTCAAACACCGCAATTTGTAAGCGGCAGCAGCAATACTCAAGTTAATTAATAAAATCCCCTTGTTAATAAAAAAGCCACTTAATATTAAGTGGCTTTTTTATTGCCTGAAATAAAATCATAAAAACAAGTTAACTGATTTTTTTATCCTATCCTATCCTATCCTATTCGTTTAATTAGTTATTCTAAATAGTAATACAGAAAGTTCTTAAAAACTCGTTAGATTATCGGGAAATCCGTCGTCACATCCACCCCGATCAGCAGCACCGCCTCACCTTGCGTGTAGGTGTGGAAATTTCCGTGAACGCCGCCATCGGTCCAACCGCTGCTCAACCCAACCACGCTATCTCCGGCGTTGCCTTTGACCTTCAAGGTATCCGTCTCACCCGACAGATCGATAACATCCTGCGCCGTCAGGGTCAGCGTATTGTCGCCAACCCCATATAAAGCGATCGTCTCAATGCCGTGAATGTTATCGATCACGCTGGACAGGTCGAGATTAAAACCGCTGCCAGCGAATCCCAAGGTATCGGTACCCGTACCGCCGTCGACATGCTGGAAGTCATCGCCTAGTATGCGAATATAATCATTTCCGGCACCGCCATCGAACGAATCCGCACCACCACGGCCAATCATACGATCGTTGCCATCTCCACCCTCAAAACTCTCCGCAACTGAAGTGCCAGTGAAAATATCATCTCCGGGCGTGCCGGGGAAATCTACGTCATCAACAAAGCTGCTGCGACCAAAAATCACATAAACAGAACCGGAGTTATAGGTCTTCCAATCAGTTCCTATCGCAGCAACCATGAGATCATCAAAACCGTCTCCATTGACATCCCCCGCACTGCTCACAGAATGGCCTGATCGATCGCCCGCTGCTACCCCATTCAGACGAATGCTGTTAGTGCTATCAAGATCAGACAACTTTATCTCGGCATCAAACCCCGATGCCTTGCCGAACATCACGTAACTGGAGCCGGAGTCCTCTCCATTCGAATCGCCTTTGGAATTGCCAATAATCACGTCATCAAAACCATCACCGTTCACATCCCCGGCAGAATTCGCCGAGATAACCTGACCTTCTCCATCCAGATGAAAGCCGTTGCTGCCATCAAGATCGGATAAATCCATCGTCGCATCAAAACCCGCAGCTTTGCCAAATACCACATAGCTACTAGAAGAGCGCCCACTGACAAGCACATCACTATAACCATCACCGTTGATATCTCCGGCAGCTCTGACAACGCTGCGATCCATCACCGCGCCATCCAAACGAAAACCGTTACTGCCGTCAAGAGCGAATAAACTCATGGCGGCACTGAATCCCGAAGCTTTGCCAAACACGACATAGCCGGAGCCGAGGCTGGAACCGTTTGAATCTACGCCAGAAGCGCCAATAATCACATCATCAAAACCATCTCCGTTGACATCCCCAGCACCGTCGACTGAATAACCTGAAAGATTAAGCTCCGTTATGCCATCCAGCCGAAAACCATTGGTTCCATCCAGCCCTGATATATCCATCGTCGCATCAAAACCTGAAGAATTGCCAAATACCACGTAGCTGGAACCAGAATAGCTGTCATTCAGCGGTGCGCCAATAATAAGATCACCCAGACCGTCCCCGTTAACATCTCCTGCTCCACTAGCTTGAACGTCCAGTCCTGCTTCCAGACTAAATCCATTGCTGCGATCAAGATCAGAAGCCTTTCCAAATATCACGTAAGTGTCGTTAACAACGGTATCGCCATAAAAATTATCGGTTTCTGTAACCACAATCACGTCATCAAAACCATCACCGTTAACATCACCCACGCCATCGACAGTATTTTTCGACCAACCGTTACTACCTGCACGAAAACCACCCAAATTACTGCTGGCGCTAAAGCCCGATTCCATTCCAAGCACTATATAACTACGCCCTGAATACTCCCGAGAATATGTAGTGCCAATGGCCATATCGTCAAAACCATCGCCATTCATATCACCTGCGCTACTAAGCCAAAAACCCGACAGGTAATATGAAAGGCCATCTATACGAAAACCGTTACTGCCATCAAGACTGGATAAATTGATACTGGTCGTTGTTGTCATTATTTTTGCCTCCAAAATAAGAAGTGATTTGCGGGCAGTTCATCAACGTTGAAGTCATCCACCATCATCACTGCCATCCACCGGGCGACTTGATGATCGGGATGCTGATCAGCAGAATATTCCATCACATACCGCAAATCTTTCATTTAAATTATTTTTATTAGAATATATTGACGAGATCAGGCACTGTGGCACAAAAAACCTTCAATAACAATTCAGATAATTCTGATAATAGGTGTAGGTTTTAGAGAAGCCTCAGCGGCTATTGAAATACAACGGGAAGATTGTCGATAAATGCATCATTCAATACTGGCAACTGCCTTACAAAAACGGGTCAGAAATTGCAATTTTTCTGACCTGTTTTTGTAAGTAATACAGATATTTCTTGAAGGTTAGCCTATCGGGAAATCCGTCGTGACATCGACTCCGACCAACAGCACCGCATCACCTTGCGTGTAGGTGTGGAAATTTCCGTGAATGCCGCCATCGGTCCAACCGCTGCTCAACCCAACCACGCTATCGCCGACGTTGCCTTTGATCTTCGGCGTATTCGTCTCACCCGATAGATCGATGACACCCTGCGCGGTCAACGTCAACGAATTATCCCCGACACCGTATAAAGCGATGGTCTCAATGCCGTCAATTTTATCGATCACGCTGGACAGGTCAAGATTAAAGCCACTGCCAGCGAATCCCAAGGTATCGGTACCCGTACCGCCGTCGACATGCTGGAAGTCATCGCCTAGTATGCGAATATAATCATTTCCGGCACCGCCATCGAATGAATCCGCGCCACCGCGGCCGATCATGCGGTCGTTGCCATCGCCGCCTTCAAAGTTCTCCGCCGCTTTGGTGCCGGTGAAAATGTCGTCTCCGGGCGTACCGGGGAAATCCACCTCATCACTAAAGCTGCTGCGGCCAAATATGATATAGCTAGAGCCAGATTCGTCACCATTCGCAGCAGCATCAGGCGCACCGACAATCAAATCATCAAAACCATCACCATTCACATCACCCGCGCTGCTGACTGACAAACCCGATCGATCACCTTCTGCTTCGCCATCCAGGCGAAAACCATTGTTGCCATCAATACTGGATAAATCCATCGTGGAATCAAATCCGGATACTTTGCCAAATACTACATAGCTGGAACCTGAACCGAGAGCACCATTCGGGCTGGCGTTGGCTGCACTAATAATTAAATCGTCAAAGCCATCACCATTTACGTCCCCCGCTCCGTCCACAGAAATACCTGAATGATCAAACACTGCTTCACCATCCAGGCGGAAACCGTTGATACCATCCAGGCCAGATAGATTCATCGTCGCATCAAATCCGGATGCCTTGCCAAATATCACATAACTGGAGCCGGATTCATTGCCATTCGGATCAGCACGAAAAGCACCAATAATCACATCATCAAAGCCATCGCCATTAACGTCTCCCGCTCCGGCCACAGAGGAGCCCGAAGAATCAAAGATTGCTTCACCATCCAGTCGGAAACCGTTGGTACCATCCAGGCCGGATAGATTCATCGTCGCATCAAAACCTGAAGCTTTACCGAACACCACATAATTAGAGGAAATATAATTCGAAGCGACACCAAAGACACCACCAATAATCACATCACCGAACCCATCGCCATTGACATCTCCCGCTCTACTGACCGAGCTTGCCGCTTGATTTAGGCGAAACCCGTCACTGCCATCCAATCCGGATAGTTTCATCGTGGCACTGAATCCTGAAGCCTTGCCGAATACCACGTAACTGGAATCAGTGGTACCGGCCGTAACAATCACGTCGTCAAAACCATCACTGTTAACGTCACCCACACTGCTCACAGAGGCACCCGATCGACCACCTACTTCACCATCCATGCGAAAACCATTCTTCCCATCAAGATCGGATAAATTCATCACCGCAGAAAAACCTGACGATTTACCAAACACAACATAACTGTAACCCGAGAAATTTCCAGCTCTGTAGGCACCTATAATCAAATCATCAAAACCATCACCATTCACGTCTCCCGCATCGCTAAAGGAATCACCTGACCAATCACTATTTTTTACTCCATCTAGGCGAAAACCATTACTGCCGTCAAGACTGGATAAATCCATCTTGGCATCAAATTCAGAAGCCTTGCCAAACACTACATAGGTGGAGCCGGAAAATAAACCGTTCGGATCAGCATATGGCGTGCCAACCATCAAATCATCAAAACCATCACCATTGACATCTCCAGCGCTACTTACCAGCCTACCCAAATCGTCACGCGCGTCCACTCCATCCAGGCGAAAACCATTTTTACCATTGAGACCGGACAAATTGATGATACCAATATCCGAGAATTCAACCCGCACTGCCTCATCCACCTTCAATACCGCTCCGTTCTGCTTGTACGTATGAAAACCACCTTGGATTCCTCCATCCACCCAATGATTACCGCGTACAGTAATTTCATCGCCGAAATCACCCTTGACGATCAAGGTGCCTGAAGTATCGCTGGGCAGAGCAAGCAATTCCGTTGTGGTTAATTTCAACGTATTATTTCCGTTACCGCTCAGATCTATTGTTTCAATGCCATTGATTTTTCCCCGGACATCAGCCAGATCCAGATGTATTCCATTTCCATCCAAAGCCAGCGTATCGTGCCCTTTGCCACCGTCAACCAACTCGAAATCCAGATCGGGCACCCGGATAGTGTCATCGTCGAGCCCTCCATACATCACATCCGCCCCGCCGCCTCCGATCAATAAATCATTGCCGTCGCCCGCATCAAAACGCTCCGCCGCCTCGGTGCCTGTAAAAACATCATTATTTTCAGGAATGCCCACATAGGTTACGGTACCGGCAAACTGACTTTTGCCAAAGATCACATAAGCCGCGTCATCACCAGGATCAGAACCCGGATCGGCGACCATTAAATCATCAAATCCATCTCCATTGACGTCTCCTGCCCCGCTAACCCAACGTGACGCTCCATCGAAACGAACACTATTAGTGCGGTCAAGTTCCAACACTTTTACCGTGGCATCAAACCCGGATGCCTTACCGAACATCACGTAACTAAAACCGGAACTGCTAAAAATCAAATCGTCAAAGCCGTCGCCGTTGACGTCTCCAGCTCCGCTGATTGCATTGTCGAAAAATCCACTACCACTTCCAATTCTATCCAGAAGAAAGCCATTATTTCCATCCAGATCGGATAAGTTCAACGTGGCTTCAAATCCTGATGATCTACCGAATACAATACCCCGTCCAATAATGATGTCATCAATCCCATCGCCGTTGATATCTCCCGCACTGCTGACTCCTCCGAAAGTACCATCAATGTGAAAACCATTACTGCCATCAAGATCGGACAAGTTCATCGTGGCATCAAAACCTGAAGATTTTCCGAATACAATATTGCCGTCAACAATGACGTCATCAAACCCATCGCCATTCACATCCCCGGCATTGCTAACCAATTCAACCGAACCATTGATGCGAAAACCATTGCTCCCATTCAGTCCGGCAACATCTACCACCGCATCAAAACCGGATGATTTACCAAACACCACGTAACTGGCGTCGTCATCGTTATTTTGATATGAAGTGTATTCGGAGCCTATGATCACGTCATCAAAACCATCGCCATTGATGTCTCCCGCGCCACTAAATGATCGACCGGTAAAATCATCATCGGGCACTCCAACGATGCGAAATCCGGTATTCCCATCAAGATTGGATAAATTCCCAGGATTAATATCACCCGACTTGCCAAATATGATGTACGCGGAGCTGTAAAAACTATAGCTATAAGGACCCGTTGAGCCTGCAACAAGAGCTACATCATCAAACCCATCGCCATTGATATCTCCAACGCCTTCGACAAAATTTTGATTGGCGCCGCCCAACGCGAAACCATCTTCACCCTCAAGTCCAGTCAAATCTAGTGTGGCATCAAAACCTGAATCTTTACCAAATACGACGTAACTTCCTCCATAGTACTTCTCAAAGACAAGCCCGATTCCCATATCGTCAAAACCATCACCGTTCATATCGCCCACGCTGTTGAGTGATATGGCATCCAGATAATATCTATCAAGCACATTCAGACGAAAACCGTTACCGCCATCCAGACTGGATAAATTGATACTGATCATTGGCTCCCTCACTTCTGGCAGAGGCGGGAAATCCACCCCGCCATCGGTGAATTCGCTACGACCGAATATGACGTAACCGGGGCCGGAATCATCGCTGTTTGAACTCGAATTGGGCGCATTCACGATCAAATCATCAAAACCATCGCCATTCATGTCCCCGGCTCCGCTAACCGAACCGCCAAAAGGACGATCATATACCGCTCCATCAAACGCTGTTAATTTCGGACCATCAATACGAAAACCATTATCATCACCGTCCAGATCGGATAGATTCATTGCCGCGTCAAATCCCGAAGCGCGTCCAAACACCACGTAACTGGAACCGGTCAATACCCCTTGCGGATTAGCCAAAGGCGCACCAATAATCAAATCATCAAAACCATCGTCATTGACATCCCCCGCACTGCTTACAGAACGGCCCGAGAGATCATTAATCGTCGCTCCATCCAGCCGGAAACCATTACTGCCATCGAGAGCAGACAGATTCATCACTGCATCAAAACCCGATGACTTGCCAAACACCACGTAACTGGAGCCGGAATTGCGTCCATTCAGGTCAGCTGCAGAATCTCCAATGATCAAATCAGCAAAACCATCGCCATTGACATCCCCCGCATTGCTGATCGAACCCACTCCTCCATCCAGACGAAAACCATTGCTGCCATCGAGAACAGACAAATTCATCGTTGCCTCGAAACCAGATGACTTGCCAAACACAATATAACCGGTACCGGAACGGTCACCATTTGCATCGATCCTGGAACCTCCAATCATTACATCATCAAAACCGTCTCCGTTGACGTCCCCTGCATTGGTAACCACGCTACCTCCATCCAGACGAAAACCATTACTGCCATCGAGAATGGAGAGATTCATCGTCGCATCGAATCCCGATGCCTTGCCAAACACCACGTAGCTGGAGCCGGAACTATTACCATTCGGATCAGCTCCGTAAGCGCCAATGATCACATCATCAAAACCGTCTCCATTGATATCACCCGCATTACTAACTGAAAAACCTGAATAATCATACGCCGCCGCGCCATCCAGACGAAAACCATTGCTGCCATCAAGATCGGATAAATTTACCTCCGCATCAAATCCCGATGACTTGCCGAATACCACATAGCTATTACCGTAGTAGTAATGCGTATTACCAAAATGTTTACCAACAATTAAATCATCCAACCCATCGCCATTGACATCCCCCGCGCTGCTGACCGAGCTTGCTCCGCTATCCAGTCGAAAACCATTGCTGCCATCGAGATTGGACAGATTCAACGTAGCATCAAATCCATCGGCCTTGCCAAACACCACATAGCTGATCAAATTAAAGCCACTAACAATCACATCATCAAAACCATCTCCGTTGACGTCTCCTACATTGCTCACCCAGGTGCCTGAAAAACCAGACCCCTGCGCGCCAACCAGCCGAAAACCATTCTCTCCATCCAGATCTAACACATTAATACTTTGCGTTGCCATTTTTTGTCTCCGAATAAGAAGAGATTTGCAGCTTATCCATCAATCCTGAGGTCATCCACCGTCATCTTAGCCTTGAACCAAGTGGTTAGATGATTGGGATGCTGATCAACAGAATATTCCATCGCATACCGCAAATCGTTAATTTAAATTATTTTTATATGAATATTTTGACGAGATCAGGCACTGTGGCACAAAAAACCTTCAATAACAATTCAGATAATTCTGACTGTAAATGTAGGAAGTTTATTGGAAATTTTTGTATGCGCTTGTCAAACACGTACCAAAAACTACTTCCTGGCTGGATTAATAACGATCGGTAAAGCTAAGAGATATGATAGATCTTACCGGAATCTTCCGGCGGCACGATGGAACCTTGATTCAGGAAAATTAACCACTCCGGCCAGATTAATTCGATTGTGCACAGCACAATCATCCATAGCGGGAATAACAGGGTTATTTTTTTAGCATACTCTTATTAACACCAGATCAGAGTTACTGTAGATTGGGGTATAAAAGCAACAACAGACAGCCAAGCATTTGCAGAAATGATAATGGATGCCATAAGTCATCCAACAAAATACAGTGAAAAATATTCGAGCAATACTTTACCTGAAGTTGGAGCCTAATAGATAGTCAAAATCTTTTATCAAATCGATTTTGATCTTAGTCAGTACTTGGGGAAGTTGAGAAGGTATCGCCTGAGAAGTGACATTTAAGTTAGTAGTAATGCAAACGACGAAAGACAGTAGCGAGAGGACAAATTTCGATTTGTAAAAACAAACCCCGCTACTCCAGCGGGGTGGGCCAAGCTTTATTCCTGCCGGAATCAGGTTAAGTATTCTGTTTCCTGCGATGTACTGCGAAACCTAACAACCCCAATCCGGCCAGCAACATGGCATAACTGGAGGGTTCTGGAATAGGAGGTGGAGTAAAAGGATCAGAGATAGCCATAATGTATTCGTAACCAAAGCTGACCGTCTGGTTATTATTGATGGTACCAAAATCATAGGCTAGGTTGATTAACAAGTCGGTGAAACCGTAATTACCAGGCAATTGCCCTGCAATTAGCATGTTGTGGGGATCTAGGTCGCAACAATTAATATTAGCCGCTATAGTACTGGTCGCCCCACCCGTCAGATTAGCCAGAGTGATCGCCCAGCCATCCGGACTCGTAGCAGTTACAGAGGCATTTTCTCCTACTGCATCAATTACATTGCGTGTTTCGAACCCCAAGCTAGCCGGTATCCCTTGATCCGGGTCCAGACCGACCCCCCATTCAACATCGGTAGCTGTGGCTCCGGTATGATTCGTCAGCTGAATCTCGACAGCGACATGACCACTTTCAGGAATGCTCACCTTCTGGATAATCGACCAATCGCTGCCGGGACCGCTCATAACAAGCACCGAACCATCAACATTAGCGATAGCTGTAGAACCAAATGGGTTGGATCCATCGTCTTCATTCGCTATTCCAGCCGACAGACCATTTGCATTGAGTGAATAAAAAGACCAAAAATTACCGTGATTAACGAATTCTCTTCCCATAAAGCTTAAGCCGAGGGAACTGGTGGCGGAAAAATAGCCTGCATCATCAATCGTAGCCGAGGTATCAACGCCATTCGTAATTACAGTAGGTGCAGCGTGTGCGGTAATTACAAATGTGCCGCACAAAACTGTCGCGACTAATTGCGCGAGATCATTTCCTTTCAACCTGGTTTTCATTCTGAACGCTCCTTTAAAATTAAAATGACGACACCGCTTCCAAGTACACCAACACGATCCCCAACACACCACAATTCATTAATATCATTAGGTTTCAGTATGTATAAACTAAAAATATCAATCCGGCATGAAGAAATTTTCTGCATTAAGCAGGGTTGCCCGCAAAATTATCTTCCCTTTTTCTTCAATTGGCCACATTCACTGGTATCACGTTTCCTTAGTAAGCCAGGCGAACACTAAAATTAAAAAAGCGCCCACGGCGGAATTGCCTGCTGATTTCATCGCCTTGCATGATAAGCACATCGTCATCCAATAGATTTTGTGCTGATGCCTGCATCGATATTCCTCGATACAAATTCTGGCTGAGCACAAAGTCGACTTGGTGAAAAGGCTGCTCGTATTTATCGGGCGTTCCCAGTAGTCCTGCGGCTACGATACGTTTGCTGGAGACGTTGTACAATAAGGTCGCTTGGGTCTTCCAGGCCGGATTATCATAACCGATCTGAAAATTAACGATGTGCGATGAATGGCCTTGCAGAGGCCTCGAAACGGTCGTCAGCGATGCCAGATTCTCGGCACTTAATTGAACCTTCGATGTAGACCATGTGTAATTGCCACCCACATAAAAATTTTGCAACTGCGGATGCACAAAATCCAATTTTTTTAGCAACTCAAATTCAAACCCATAAATATTCGCTTTATCCGTATTCTGATAAGTATTCAACACGCCGGAGCCGACTTGGGTGACCAGTTCAATGGGATTGGTCAAATCTTTCCAGAAAAAACCGGCAAAGATATTTTCACTGGGCGATAAGTAATATTCCCAACGCACATCCCAGTTGGTGATCGCGGTTTGTTTGAGATTCGGATTACCGATGGTTTCCTGGTTGGTATTGATATCCGTAAAGGGGGCGATGGATAATTCCCTGAAATCCGGCCGTGATAATGTTTGGCTAAAACCCGCCCGCAGTTGTTGTTTGTCCGTAAGAAACATCGTGGCCGTTGCTGCCGGCAACATATCAACTCTGTTCAGTCTTGCGGTTGTGGGCAAATTGTCCTTGAATGTATTGACCTTCTGATCATTATCTTCCCATCGCAATCCACCGGTGATATTGACTCTATCATGCAACAACCAATCCATTTTTCCATAGTAAGAAAAGAGGTTTTGAGAAGCGGTATAGCTTTCGCTGGCCCGGGTGACATCACGCAGTTGAAATCCATTCCTGCCGATGAAGGCGGGCTGCAGGATATTTTCCACCGAAGGTTGAGCTAAAACGGAATTATCGAAGGATGTTGTAAAATAATTAAAGCGCTGAATATTCGAATCACGGGTTTTATCCTGAGTGATAAAACCGCCTTGCATCGTTATCTTATGATCACGCAAAACCTGTAACGGTAATTTTCCATCGACACGCCAGCTTCGATCCCGGTCAATCAGATCGGAATACATGATCTGATTGCTATCAACCTGGCGCGAAAAAGAGAAATTTCCGTTTCTTGAAACATCATCGTAGCGATAATCCCGCGTTTTAGGCTCAACCCGATCGGCGGTCGCATCGGTAAACAACCAGTTAATGGTAAAATCCTTCAATTGATCGAACCGGTGCTCACCCCCTACCTGATGCATAAGCAATTGATTCGAGAAAAACTTAAGCCGGGTTCTGCGAATATCGAAAGTTTCGGCATCGGTAAATCCCTGAGCAACCCTGGTTTCGTCGAAAGATTGGCGCAAGAACATGGTTTTCGCAAAAAGCTTATGCGTATCCTTGTATTGCAGTTCTGTTCCGCCATAACCCGTCAGATGCGCTTCACGTAGCGACCGTTGCGTATCGAAATCCATTTTCTTGATCAACTCGCCATCATCTGTAGCAAATTCGCGATTGATTTCGTTCTGCCTTCTAAATTCCTGTTTCCAGCCAGCGGCTGCAATGTAGCCCCAGGTAAAATCACCTTTAGAAAAACGATCGCCAACGGAAGCTTGTATTCCTGTATCGGGACCGATTGTCTTCCTGTTAACATCCCATACGCCTGATAAATCCTCGCCAAGTTTTTCCAGTTGTACAGGCGTAACGCCATTCGGATTAAAGGGGGATTGCGGGCGCAGATTTCCTTCTTGGATTGCAGCATCCAGTGAATCGGGTAAGACGCGTGCGCCATCGTCATAACTGGTAAAATCAATGCCGCCCCCCTTGTACGTTAGGCCTTCCTGAAAGGTGGTATTGTCATTAACACCCGCTTGTAAATTGAGATTGAAAAAGAACTCATCCGGAATGCCGCGCGTGCGCATTTCCAGTGTGCCACCGGCAAACTCTGCCGGGCGATCCGGCGAGTAGGTTTTTTGCACCTGCACACTCTCAAGAATGTTGGTCGGAAAAAGATCCAATGGCACCACGCGCCGGGTCGGATCCGGGCTGGGAATCGCTGCACCGTTCACCAATGTGGTTGAGAATCGCTCCCCCAATCCACGGATAAAAATGAACTGGCCGCCGACCAGAGTGAGTCCGGATGCCCTTCGTAATGCACTGGCGGCATCGCTATCGCCCGCACGGCTAAATTGCTCGGCGCCCAATACGGTAGAAACAGATGTGGCGGTGCGTTGCTCTTCAATCACCGAAGCCACCGTCCCTGCCAGATGGGGCTCCAGAACCACATACTCAGCCAATTCAACACCTGCAGGCGTAAGCTTGAAGCTGAGATCGGTGGTTTGCGTGTCAGTGATCCTGACATCATCCTGCGTTTGACTGCTGTAGGCACTATGTAACAAAGAAACGCTGTAATTGCCTGCCGCAACCGTTGCGCTTACCAGGCCCTGTTCATCGGTTCTTAGCTTTTGCTGGGATCCGCTCAGAAAAACTTGTACATCCTTGATCGGTTTCTGCGTTTCTGCGGATATCACTTGCACGGAAATAACACCTTCCCCTTGATCTTGCGCTTCGCTCGCGGTTGCATCCATACCGGCTATCGTTCCCGCGACCGAGCTTTCAATATTGAGCAGTGGTTGCTTTTTTCCGGGGTAGAAGGTTATGAGTATTTGCGCGTTTTCAGCAGGACGCAAAGGTAAGTCGAAAGTAAATTCTTGATCCCGAGTTTTGAGCGTAAATTGATACGATCCGGGTGGCAATTTCCCGGCAATGCTCCCGTTAGCATTGGTTTTCAATACTGAATCACCTTCCGTGCGCCAATGATACGTCGAGGGCGTGGCTTCAAAAATTAATGCTGCATTGGATTTGTCATACAATTCACTGGTAATGGATAGTTCAGCATTCTCAATCGGCAACCCATTCTGAAATAAATAAATCGCAAACTCGGCTTGCTCAGTTTCAGCTCGAGCAAAAGTGCTGATTAGCGCAATCGCGATTACACTGCAAAACCAGAAAATTTTTTTTAATTTTGTATTCATTTGGCGTATCAAGCCCCCTCTCCACTTACAGCACACTGGTTCATGGAGATAAATTCTAATTATGGATGGGCGGAAAGATCCGTCCCGGGCGGATGGTTAAGGCGGCATGGTGAACGTATGCATCAGGTGCACTGCCAGGGTTCGTTTTTGCATACCTCCATCAAGCGACGAAGTTCAGTGGCTTTACGAAACAGCTCGGCGTTCGTGAGATGTTGCAGGTGCTTATCGACTGCGGAAAAACGGCGGCTCGAAAATAGCGCATAAGCCAATGCATAGCGAATATCCTGGTCTTCCAATAAACCGGTGCGGTACAGGCTGGATTCCATGTTGGCAGCGTGCTCGAATTGCTTTAATGCCAGCAGAATCGATAATCGCTGTTTCAACTTCACTTTCTGATCACTGATGCTTTCATTGAGCGTCAATGCTTTGTGAAACCGGCCTGCGCGCCGGTAGATTTCGGCAGCTTCCGCCTGTAATACGGGATTCAATAACGCAGCCTGTTCCAGGATAAATGCTGCGGAATTCAGCTGCCCTTGATCCAGATAAGTATGCGCAAGCAGTTTTGCCACCATTTCCTCATGCGGGTATTGCAGGCGCGCAACTTCAAGAATGTTGATGGCTTCCTGATATTCCCGGCTCAAACGCAACGCATTGCCGAAGGCGACATAATCCGCAGCGGTTGCATCAGCGCGCTTGAAATATTCCCGGCCTAATCGGATAGCTTCCTGATAGAGTCCCAATTCAACAAAATAGAACACCTTGCGTTTGAGAAAACGAGAATCCGATGGGAAAGCCCGCTGTCCTTCATTCAAGGTATCGATCGCCGCTGTGGTTCGTTGCAAGTGCCAGTAGGATTCCGCTTTCAAACTGATCAAGACTGCATCCTTGTTAACCAATGAACCCGCCTTTTCAAGGGCATCAAGGGTATTTTTGTAATCTTTCACTCCGAAGTAAGCTTGCGCCAAATAGATAAAGATGGATGGATCTTTTTGCCCATTCTTGACTGCCAGTCGCAAGCTGTCTTTGGCTGCTTCAAGGTCGTTCAATCCCAAATACGCTAAACCTTGCAGCGTATAAAATCTGGCCAGATCGGTCTTTTTATTGCCGAGGTCGACACTTTGCAATGCCAGCAAAGCGCGATCATGATGACCGTCTTTGAGCATGACCGCAGCCAATTCAATAAAATCGGTGGGTTGCTGCGTCTTATTATCGTTTGCTCCCGCAGGATAAGCGTAACAACTCAAGGCGATAGCCACATAAATCAGGTAATGAAATTGCCAAGCCCCGTGGTTTTTCATATCAACGATCAAGATAAATCAAAGCGAATTTTTTGCTTGGCCCAGACACGAACCGTGTCACCTTTGTACTTCGCCGGCTCAAAATGCCAAGCGCGAATGCCTTGCAGTGCTGCCGCATCGAAAATTCCGGAGGGGCTGGATTCCAGCACTTGTACCTGATTGACGGAACCATCGGCTTCGACCAATACCGACAAGACAACATAACCCTTGATGCCATTCCTTTTGGCAGTCGGAGGGTATTTGAACGATCCGCGCGCAATCGGTTTAGGTGGAATATCCACCAGATCGGCGGTCATGACGGCGTTACCGGTTTTACCGAGCAAACCATCGTCAATATCGCGTTGGCCGTTATCCAAACCCAGCGCACCCAAATCAATGCCGGAGAGCGCAGTATCCAATCCTTTGAAAGGTGCGGGCGCTTGCGGACGGGATACCTGCTTTTTAGGCTCCACTTTCTTGATCTCTTTTTTGGGTTCTTGTTTGATCTCCCGCGTCATGGAGATTTCCGTCACGTCCTGGGGAGGTGTTCTTTCAATCTTTCCCATGTAGTGATTTAATATCACGATCAACCCAAACACAAATACCAACCCGAATAACATCGACACGGCTCCAGCCAAATGCTGTTTCATATTGATAGTTCTCATTTTCTTTACCCCGCTTCTTTTTTAGTTGCAACACCCACGCTTTCGGCGCCTGCCAAACGCGCCTGATCCACCACTTCGACTAATCTTCCTGCCGGCACACCTTCATCCGTCACGATCAGAACAATTTTGTTGGAGGCCGTGCTCAACGCATCGCGTAACTTGCTTTGTATCAACCACAACCGCACCGGTTCGCCATCCATGTAAGTATCGCCGTTGCGATCGATAAACAAACGAATCGCCTTGCTCGATGCCGCTATGGCGCTATTCGCCTTAGGGCGCTCCAGTTCCAGCTTCATATCCTTGACAAAAGTCGTTGTCACCATAAAAAAGATCAGCAAGATAAAAACGATATCGATTAAGGGTGCCATATCGATGGTGGTTTCCACTTCGGCGGATTCTTTGTGTCTCATGATGAAAAGCTCTTGGTTGGGTGATGGTTAGGGATCTGATGGCACAGCAAGTCCTTGACTTGCGCAAGATCCAACTCTATTTGCTGCTGCTTGCGATTTAGCATGCTGTGCGCCAGCAAACCGGGAATGGCGACCGTAAGGCCCATCTGGGTGGTAAACAAAGCTTGTGAAATACCGCCTGCGATTCCCCCGGATTGCGAATGCAAAGTCATCGTTGCCAATGAATCAAAGGTTTCGATCATCCCGATCACCGTTCCCAATAAACCCAACAAAGGGGAAATGATGATGACGATGCGAACCAGAACGGAAAATTTACCGATTTCCCTTTCATATTCGTAAAAAGCGGCATCCAAATGGCGCCGCAGATTTTTCACCCCTTTCTTTTGCAATCGAACGCCTTGCTTAATGGCCTGAGCGACGATACTTGCAGCGGGCTTGTCATCGTGTTGCTGGTAATATTTCAATAAGTCGCGCACACTCATGCTTTTGGGTGATTTCATTACCCAGAATCGATAACCCAGGCCATACCATAGCAACAGGATGCATAGCACTAAAGGTGGCATTACAATTCCGCCTGCCGCCAGCAACTGTTTTATGATCAGAATGAATTCCGGGAAATCCATTTCAAGCATTCCCTAAGGCCAAGGCAGCTTCGTCCACAGTGGGTACATTCAGTTCATCGATATCCAGTCCGCCACCCAAAAAAACATTGATGATTTTGAGCGCTGAATGCTCCATGTCACGTTTAATATTTTTCGCCCAGGAAGACAGCAATGAACCGAGCATCAAGGCGGGAATGGCCACGATCAAGCCGAGTTGCGTGGTTACCAGAGCAATCGAGATACCATCCGACAAGAGCTTAGGATCTCCGGTGCCAAATTCGGTAATCATGTCAAAGGTTTCGATCATGCCCGTTACCGTACCCAGCAAACCGAGCAGCGGCGCCACGGAGGCAATCACCAATATCGCCGTGCCAAAACGATCTAATGGGTTGGATTCTTGCAGAATGGCTTCGTACACGATGCCTTCCATGTGATCCCGATCATCTTTCAAATGACGCAGGGTATAGTGCAACACGCGCCCGATCGCGGAAGAGTTGTCTTCACAGCTTTTCTTGGCCACATCCAGATCGCCGGAAGCCAATTCACCGAGAATTTGCTCCGTCAATTGCTGGGTGTTAGCGCTATTCGTCCGCAGCAAATGGGCGCGGATCAGAACCAGCAAGACTGCAAGGCCGCCCAGTATCACAATGATCCAACCAATGGGACCTCCGGAATCGATAATGCCTATGAGGGTTTTTTCAGGAGATTCATCGATGGAACTGGTGCGTGATTCAAATAGATACAACTGCAAAACATCCGGCTGTTCGTTATTGCTCAATACAGTGGCGTTTTCTGCACCCGCATTTTTCCAAACCTTGAAATCTCCTCCCCCGGCAGGAACCAGACTCCCGCTGCCACCGTCGCTGATGCCATAAGCTGCAATATTGCCCAGATGAATCAACGATCCTTCAACCTGTTTACCGTTGGCCAGGAAAAAATGACCTGGCTTGGTCTGGATTGCGCCGAGATTCCGCAGTAAAGACAATGCTTGCTTAAACAAAAAATCAACTTTGACCGGATCGTTATCCTTGGCTTCCTTCATTGCCTCCGGCATTTCTATGCCATGATTTTTCAAAGTCCCTTCAGCTTGCAAATAGGTGGTTTCCAGAGCATCGCTACGTTCTATCACAGCGGCTTCCTTATGTTCCGATTCGCTAAGCTGTGCGCTTAACTGATCAATTCGGGCTGATCGTTCGACCGAGCTGCGTTCAAGCGCGTTGACTTTACCGCTCAGCGCCTGCTCTTCCCGATTGGCGCTGGCCTGATAATTTCTCAAGCGTTCGGCCAATTCACGTTTCTGCGCTTCCAGAAAAGCATATTCACGCTTATAAGCCGTTTCCAGATTAACGGTATCCTGCTTGATTGAATTTGTTTTTTTGGCGGGTGCAGATTCAGGCTTTCTTTCAGGTGCTGAAACCGATACATTCTCAGTGGCTTCAGCGCCCTTCCGATCCTGCGCAAAAACCAAATGCGGCAGAATCATTGACAATGTCAGGATTAATAATTTTATTTTCATTTTTTTAACGGATTCGGTAATTCAAAATAACCCTGGCGAATTTGTTTCTTCAATGAATCAAACAAATTCCTGATTCGCTCCCTATCGCCTGCGTTATCCACCATCTCAAACTTCCAGCCGCCTTGCGCCAGCTTCCTGGCCATGCCGCTTTGGTTATCCTTGGTTTGAAAGAAAAGAAATACCGTGCCCAGTTTGGCGATATCCACCAGCACTTTTTCCCCGTCGAGCATTATCGTTTGCTGATAAATGCCATTTTCCTTGCTCAGACGAATTTCATCCTCTATCAATGACCACGCCTGGTTGACTGCCTTGTTGGGATCTATCTGCTGATTGATCAGATTGTTTTCCAGATCATTAATCGCCTTGACGCGATCTTCCATTTTGAATGGGAAGCCGGTTTGAATATGCCGCCGGTATTCACCCAATGCCGCCAGCAGAACCGGCTTCAAACTTTCACCCGATTGCTCCGCCTGTTTCGCAGTAACGCCCAGCTTCTCAATGGAATGCTGCAACTTCTCGATACTCAGTTTTTGCCGCCGCTCTTCAACACTCAAATCCGCCAATTGCGAATTCAATGCTGATATTCTGCTGCCGTGCTTTTCCTTCTCGAGATCCAGCTGCATTTGTAGCGTTTCCACTTCACCGCGGATTTTGGCCAATGACTTGGCCAGGTTCTCCAGGCTACTCCCCATCGCTACAGGCGTAGATAACAGCAAGATCATCACGCTGGAAAATAAAGCTGTTTTTTTAAAAAAATGGTTAGGCATAAATTCCTCATCAACAATGCCCATGCATACTACAAGTTGAATATTTCACTTTCATGACAGTTCGATGTCATTTCATCAATCCCTTCCGAGATCAATCAAAGTCTTTGCAATCGAACAGCTACGGGGATACTGGGGTAATGCGGTCTTTTGAAGAGTTATCAATCTTTTGATGCAGGAGAGGTATCTGTCAGTCTGAAAAGATATTAAGAAATAGCAGATTGATTGTTACATTAAAAAAATGTAATTGGATGCATTTGTACTGATATTTCTAGCAGTTCCATATATCTCGGGATAGCAATGAGTTTGTTGGAATAGATAGCGATATTGAATCGTATTGGGTTATGGGATCAAAGGATCAGGTCGAAAATAGAGAATATAGCCGATGAATTAGGCACAATTTGTCTATTGGTCTTGCGATGTGCATATCACTTGTTTCAGATTCGTAATTCGGCACTTGACCTTGGTTATGCGTTATCAATTGCATCCAACAACGATTGAGGTTATTCTGCGCAAGAATAAAAAGCAAGAACTCTTGATTCTAAACCTGATAGCTCTTTCTGACTCGACATCACCTACCAGATTATTGGACAAAATATCTTATATATTACGCTAGGGTTTAGAAGCACGTGGAAACACATACACAGAATAAGAAGCAAATAGCTCTCGGATTATTCCTACTTGGCTTATTGCTATTTGGCGGGTATTTACTACTCGCCAAGATTTGGGATGTATTCTCATCAATAGATCCAAAACTAGGTGCTGGCCTCGTTGCTGCATCTGCAACAATATTGGTTTCGGTATTTACTGTTCTTGTTTCAAAGCACCTTGAAAGAAAAGCGGAAATATTGGCTCATCTTAGAGAAAAGAAAATACCAACATATGAAAAAATTATTAATTTTATCTTTAGCTTAACTTTCGCAGAGAAATTAGGAAAGAAACAGCCCTCTGAAAATGAAATGATCAAGTTCATGGCAGAAATCACTCAAGAATTAGTCATTTGGGGTTCTGACGAAATGCTGGAAGCGTTCTATAAATTTAGAATGATGAGCATTGAAAATGCGGATGGTAATTCAAACAATCCATATGCTGTTTTGTTCATGGTAGAGGATTTGCTTTTGGCTATCAGGAAGGATTTAGGCCATAAGAATAAAAACATTTCACGAGGTAAAATACTTGGGTTATTTGTAAATGATCTCCCAAATGAACTTAAATAAACTAACAAAGCAAATCCACGCGGACTACCAAAAGCGGCATTAAGCATCGCAAAAAGCATGACTACTACCCCTGACCGCATTCGTCACGTATCGCTAAAGATCGATCGAGCCAAGGCCCATGCGGCCGCTCTGCGTGACGCCGTTCGGCAGTTCTTCGACACGAAGCCCTATACGATTGGCGCAAAGCAGCACCCGGCCACGCGCAAGGTCGTATACTACATCGAGCAGGCGCCAGCTGCGCCGGATGACCTTCCACTTCTAGCAGGCGACACCATTCAGAATCTCACCACGGCGCTCGATCATTTGGCCTACCAGCTTGTGTGCAAGGACACGGGCGACGCTCCACCAAATCCGCGAGGAATCTACTTTCCCATCGCCGACGATCAAGCTAAGTACGATGCCTCCAAGGCTAACAGGCTCCCAGGTGCCTCGCCCAACACTATCGCCTGCATTGATGCAGTTCGACCCTATCGCGGTGGAAACGACGCGCTTTGGCGACTCGGTCGACTGAACAACGTTGAAAAGCACCGGTTGCTCTTCACGGTTGGTTCTCAAGCGGCGGGAATTCACCTAGGCCAACTGATGTCCAACCTCGCCGCCGGATCGATGCCTCCGGATACAGTGGCGGCCTTCGCGAAAATGGACATCTACATTAATCCAGCAGACAAGGGCTTTCCACTGCAGCCTGGGTTCGAGCTCTACATAGGTCAAGTAAACGAAGTAGCGGATCTCAAGCAACAGTTTCGTTTTCAGCTTGTACTGCATGAACCCGGCATCGCCGAAGGCCTTCCACTCATTGAGACTATCGACGAAATGATCGCAGCTGTTGACTCTGTCACTACGGATCTCGTGTCTTTACTCGAGTAGTCTTCGAAACATCGCGGGGTCTACCACCGTATTTTGCAGGATGACAGCATTCTAATGGGGTCAAGTCGCAAATCAAGAGAAATAAACGTCCCCAAAATAAAGCGCACTGTTGGTTACAGAATCACGAATATAGATTACAAAACAAAAAATCATGCAACCCATCGACAATGTTCTCAATTCTACTCCTGTCCCCATTTTCCTCCAAGTAACCTGTTTTCCAACGTCTTCCAATCGAAAGACACTGTTCCATTTCTGGCTTCATAAAATCTCTTCCATGAGACCAACAAGTTAAGGCATGCGTGATCAATATAGCGTAGATCATCGAAATCGAGATGTACATTTCTCTTCAATGGAATGTCGTCCAGGATATTGGCCATCTTGGGAAGACTTACGAACGTGGCGGCACCGGAGAATTTGATGGAAATCGGTTTGTCGTTCATCCCTGGGTCGACGGAAACCTTAAGGGTGTTGGTTGAATAAATCAGCTTCGCAAGTGCCACACCGAGCCCTGCAAGCACGCCTATCAAGAGGTTAGTTGTCACAATGGTCACCAGGGTCACCGCATATACGGCGACTTCTCCCCGGCCGAACATTGAAAGTGTTCGGATAGCCTGCACATTGATGAGGGTATAGCCGGTATACACGAGAAGGGCGGCCAAGCTCGCGATGGGAACCCGTTCGAGTATTTGCGGGAAAAGTCCGGCAAAAAGCAGTAACCATCCACCATGCAAAATGGCTGAAACACGGGTTCGGCCTCCACTCTGAATATTGGCTTTGCTGCGGACAATCACCCCGGTCATGGGTAAAGCGCCAAGGAATCCACACAAAAGATTGCCCATTCCCTGAGCGGACATTTCCCGGTTATATCGGGTTCGCGAACCCAAATGCATTTGGTCGACGGCAGTGGCGCATAAGAGGGTTTCCGCGCTGGCGATAAAGGCAATGGCGATTGCCATGGACAATAGGGACGGATCGAGAAGGGAGGAAAAATCCTCCATTCTCAGAAAATCGATCGAGCTGCCGAGGCTATCTTGGAATTCAATATAATCGATAGAGAGATTTTGCACATAGGCTACTCCACTGGCGACCAATACCCCCACCAAGGGAGCCGGGATAAATTGAAATCTTTTGGGCACCAGGAATTGCCAAAGAATAATGACTGCGATCGTGAGAATTCCAATGTGGGCCGACACCCAATGGCTCGGGTCATCCCCCTCATGAGGAATCAACCCTTTCCTCATCGCTTCGGGAATGGTCAAAATATTCTCAAGCCCGCTTTCCTTGGGCGTGTCCCCAATCATGATGTGAAATTGGCTTGCCAGGATGAGCACGCCGATTCCCGCTAACATCCCTTGAATAACTGCCGGGGAAACGGCCCGGAACCATTGGCCCAACTGGAGAAATCCCGCCAGGATTTGAATGGCGCCTGCCGCCAGAACCACTATCCCTAGTTTGTCTACGCCAAAACGCTGGATCATATCGAAGACAAGTACGGTCAAACCGGCAGCCGGGCCGCTGATCTGCAGCGGACAACCGGCAAGAAATCCGACCACCAGGCCACCGACAATACCGGTGATAATGCCCTTCACGGGAGGGACACCGGAAGCAATGGCAATGCCCATGCACAACGGCAATGCCACCAGAAATACCACAACGGACGCCAAAAAATCACGTTGCACATCTTTCCGCGTCATCGTGCAAAACCCCTTCCATTGTAGTTTCTTAATCATCAATCATCCGACAGGGTCAATGAGGAAGAGTTTCTTCACCCAGGCATTCTTGCCCGTCTTGACCTCTTTTGGAAATACGCGGAAGCCACAAGACTATCCGGCGTTATAATGAATTCTATTTATTTGCATGCCAATACCAGTCAAAATCCGACTTATCCCTAACGCTATGTGGCAGCGCAAAGGAGCACAAGATGCCCTCTATAATCTCAACCGACCAATTAAGATTTTATATCAATCGACTACGCGAACGCCTCTGGGTAAAACCCTTGGTGGCTTGCCTGCTGTCGATCGCTGCGGCGCTCGCAGCCAAACTCGCAGATGGCACCGAGTTGGGATTAATTCTTCCCACAATTAAACCCGAGCCTGTTGAAACCATACTTTCCATCATGGCTGCCAGCATGCTGGTGATTGCCACCTTTGCAGTAACCTCCATGGTTTCGGCCTATGCTTCGGCAAGCAGCACAGCAACACCGCGATCATTTTCATTGGTGATCGGCGATGATCGATCACAGAATGCGCTATCGACATTCATTGGCGCTTTCATATACAGCATTGTGGCTTTGACGGCCATGAAGAACGGTTATTTCGAAGCAGCAGGACGTTTTACACTTTTCATCCTCACGGCCATTGTATTCGGCGTGGTGATCATAACGTTTGTGCGTTGGGTGGACAGCATTGCTCGTCTGGGCCGCATCGGGACCACCATCGCCAAGGTTGAGCACGCAACTGCCCAAGCGTTGATGCTCCGGCAGAAGGCGCCCACCCTCGATGGTATACCGGTAGTATCACAGGTTCACGGATGGGCAGTATTCGCGTCACATGTAGGCTATGTACAGCATATCGATATTGCAGCCCTTGAGACATGGGCGAGAAAGAATGAAGGTCGAGTAGTGATTGCGGCTTTGCCCGGGACATTTGCAGCTCCCGGCCGAGAATTGGCCTACATCAGCACTTGTTCGGGAGAAATAACAGAGAACGACAAACAACAAGTCATCCAATCGTTTCAAATCGGAAACAACCGGCTTTTCGATGATGATCCGCGATTCGGTCTGGTGGTTTTATCGGAGATTGCCTGCCGCGCATTGTCTCCCGCGGTCAATGATCCCGGCACGGCTATCAATATTATTGGCACATTGGTGCGGCTTTTTGTTCTGTGGAATAACCCTCCCTCCAAAACTGAAGATGAGCATGCCGCGAGGTATGGTCGCGTGGAAGTCCCCGAGATTTCAATTCACGACATGTTCGATGATGCTTTCACCGGTATCGCTCGTGACGGTGCCGGCACGGTGGAGGTGATGATCAGGTTGCAGAAAGCGCTTCAATCCCTCGTCTTGATTGGAGATGCATCGATGCAGGAAGCCGCCAAGCATCATGCACGGCTGGCGTTGAAACGCGCACAACTCGCTCTGAATCTGACAGAAGATTTGGCAACCGTATGCAATGCCGCTGCATTTGCAAGCACGGATGTATCACCCAGGAATCTGCAAGGTTTATCCGGTGATGGCGTTCAGAATCATCGAGCGCCATGAATCTATTTCCCAAGATACGCAAGAATCTAATCTGGGAAACCATTGCATCTAATTTGCGACTGACGGGATGCAACAAAATTTACTTATTTCGATTCTGCGTATTCAATCGAATAATCCCATACTAACTTATTCTCCAGATTCTGATCTGAGTATAAATTTATTTCTTTTTTAAAATCCCTGGCTTGCCCGGGAGGAATCGTTATATAGATATATTCTTTTTTTTCCGCGAAAACGATGCAATGCGGATCATCATCATTTGCGCAATCTTTAGCATTGATTCTTAGCTGGAGACCGTTCAGTGTATATTTCTCTGAGTTATTAACGATGCGCCCCGTCAATTCATATTCATTATTGTTCATAGTTTCAAAAGATATGTTTCTCAAGATCACTTCTGCAGAAGAAATTTTACTCTTGGATTTATTTTTCTCGTATTCTTGGAATCCCCAAATCAAAGAACCGCCCACGATGCCAATCACAATGAAGTAACCTGCAAACTTTCTAAAGCGTTCCGACACCACGAGCAAAATTAAAATAATAATTCCGAAGAGCCATTTCATAAGAAATTCCTCATATAAAGATTGATTTTGATTCCATGATAAAGAAAGTTGATAAGCGGGTTTGAATTACTCGGCAATAAAAGAGCAGTTTCAATCACGCTCAAACATCGACATTCCTTCTTAGGCCTGTAAAATCAATCGATTGTACAACATGCGTTATTTTATCAATTTCCTGGGCTAGCAATTAATTTACGGGATTGTTGCTAATGAATAATAAAAATTTTTCGCTTTCATACTACAATTGGAATCAGTTCGATCCCAAAACGCATGAATATGAATCAATTAATAAATGTCATACTGATCAATCCAAAATTATCGGAAGCAAAAATATGAATTATTTATTCCCCTTTATATCATCTTTTCCCATTAAATTTTTGGGCTCATTATTAACTCAGGTTACTTTATGCCTTTTGGCCTTAAATTTGATCGGGTGCGCGTCTCAGGAATCCGTTCCAACCCCGGTTATTGAACCCCTACCG